>NZ_JAUBOZ010000206.1:0-4965 GCF_036700475.1 Microcoleus sp. T2B6
TATCGACGCCCACGGCAGATAGGGACCAAACTGTCTCGCGACGTTCTGAACCCAGCTCACGTACCACTTTAATTGGCGAACAGCCAAACCCTTGGGACCTGCTCCAGCCCCAGGATGTGATGAGCCGACATCGAGGTGCCAAACGATTCCGTCGATATGAGCTCTTGGGAATCATCAGCCTGTTATCCCCGGCGTACCTTTTATCCGTTGAGCGATGGCCCTTCCACGAGGGACCACCGGATCACTATGACCGACTTTCGTCTCTGCTCGACTCGTCAGTCTCGCAGTCAGGCAGGCTTATGCCATTGCACTCTAACAGACGGTTTCCAACCGTCCTGAGCCTACCATCGCGCGCCTCCGTTACTCTTTAGGAGGCGACCGCCCCAGTCAAACTACCCGCCACAGAGGGTCCCTACACCGGATAACGGTGCGAGGTTAGATATCAGAAAACAGCAGGGTGGTATTTCACCTATGGCTCCATGTCAGCTGGCGCCGACACTTCAAAGCCTCCCACCTATGCTACACAACTCTTTCCTAATACCACTCTGAAGCTGCAGTAAAGGTGCACGGGGTCTTTCCGTCTAACCGCGGGTACTCCGCATCTTCACGGAGAATTCAATTTCGCTGAGCATATCCTGGAGACAGTGGGGAAGTCGTTACGCCATTCGTGCAGGTCGGAACTTACCCGACAAGGAATTTCGCTACCTTAGGACCGTTATAGTTACGGCCGCCGTTTACTGGGGCTTCAATTCGGAGCTTGCACTCCTCCTCTTAACCTTCCAGCACCGGGCAGGCGTCAGACCCTATACGTCGTCTTGAAGCCGACTTAGCAGAGTCCTGTGTTTTTGATAAACAGTCGCTACCCCCTGGCCTGTGCCCCCCACCAAAAGTTGCCTTAAGATGGGGCCTCCTTCTTCCGAAGGTACGGAGGCAATTTGCCGAGTTCCTTCAGGATACTTCTCTCAAGCGCCTTGGTATACTCTACCTGACCACCTGTGTCGGTTTCGGGTACGGTCTATACGGTGGGGCTATTTCCTGGAACCTCTTCACTGCCCTCCCAATCCAATAAGGGAAAACAATTTACGAGATCCGTCACACACCACCAGGCCCACGAATATTAACGTGGTTCCCATCGACTACCCCCTTCGGGCTCGTCTTAGGGGCCGGCTCACCCTACGCTGATTAGCATTGCGTAGGAACCCTTGGTCTTTCGGCGACAGGGTATCTCACCCTGTTAGTCGCTACTCATGTCAGCATTCGCACTTCCGATACGTCCAGAGTCGGTTACCCTCCTCCTTCACTCGCTTACGGAACGCTCCGCTACCGCTGCAGTAAACTGCAACCCTAAGCTTCGGTGCATATCTTTAGCCCCGTTACATCTTCGCCGCAGGAACCCTTATTTAGACCAGTGAGCTGTTACGCTTTCTTTAAAGGATGGCTGCTTCTAAGCCAACCTCCTGGTTGTTTTGGGATTCCCACATGCTTTCCCACTTAGATATGACTTGGGGACCTTAGCTGTAGGTTAGGGCTGTTTCCCTTTTGACGACGGACCTTAGCACCCGCCGTCTGTCTGCCAGACAAGACTCGATGGTATTCGGAGTTTGGTTAGGTTTGGTACCGCTCGCGCAGCCCTAGCCCATCCAGTGCTCTACCCCCATCGGCATACATCTGACGCTCTACCTCAATAGATTTCGCGGAGAACCAGCTATTTCCCGGCTTGATTGGCCTTTCACCCCTAAACACAAGTCATCCGATAATTTTTCAACATTAAACGGTTCGGTCCTCCAGTGCGTGTTACCGCACCTTCAACCTGCTCATGCCTAGATCGCCGGGTTTCGGGTCTAATCCAACATACTCAGTCGCCCTATTCAGACTCGCTTTCGCTTCGCCTACACCTAACGGCTTAAGCTCGCATGCTAGATTAAGTCACTGACCCATTATGCAAGAGGTACGCTGTCACCCCCTAAAGAGGCTCCAACTGCTTGTAAGCATCCGGTTTCAGGTACTGTTTCACTCCCCTAATCGGGGTGCTTTTCACCTTTCCCTCACGGTACTGTGTTCGCTATCGGTCATGTACGAGTATTTAGGCTTAGAGGGTGGTCCCCCTATGTTCAGACAGGATTTCACGTGTCCCGCCCTACTCAAGTCCTTCATCATCACTTTCGCATACGGGACTGTCACCCGCTATGGTCACACTTTCCAGAGTGTTCTGCTAGTTGAAATGAAGGCACTGGCCTGGTCCCGGTTCGCTCGCCACTACTACGGGAATCTCTGTTGATGTCTTTTCCTCCGGGTACTGAGATGTTTCAGTTCCCCGGGTTCGCTTCACCAAGCCTATTTTATTCAGCTCGGTGATACCTTATCCACCTCGCCCAGGCAGCCCGAAAGCCAACTGGAAGAAATGGTGAAGGTGGGTTTCCCCATTCGGAAATCGCCGGATCAAAGTTTGCTCACAACTCCCCGACGCTTATCGCAGCGTGCCACGTCCTTCATCGCCTGTACATGCCAAGGCATCCACCAAATGCTCTTACCTCACGCTTGAGAATCCACACCATCAACGTCAGGCCTGCATAAAACCTGAGCGCTTGAAGACGGTGGGAGAAATTATCTCAGCCAGATAATCAATTTGATTGATTTGTGATGCACGATCGCCGGCACAGACCAAAGTCTGCCCGTTACAATCCATGCGCCACGGCATCGATTTAAAAACCCATTCACAATGTCAAAGATCGGCAAATCCCATGCAAAACATGGCGACCGCCTCACCCTGCCTCCAATCGCTTGGGGCGGGGATCAGTTTTCGTTTCATCTATCGGATTGTGCGCGCTGACCAAAGCCGCGCCGCACCATGTGTACCTGGTGGAGCCTATCGGGATCGAACCGATGACCCCCTGCTTGCAAAGCAGGTGCTCTCCCAGCTGAGCTAAGGCCCCTTAAGGTAATGGTGGGCCTGAGTGGATTCGAACCACTGACCTCACCCTTATCAGGGGTGCGCTCTAACCAACTGAGCTACAGGCCCACACCACCGCATCCGGCCGCCATTCCCGAAGGAACAGGCTGCCGCAAACGGGCGCGAGCCGGCTCAGGCACACAACTCACAACACTTCTGTGCTGCAAGCTGCATCCGATTGATGAAAGGACATGAGGACGACGGCAATGTTCTTTGGAAGCCACGAAGCTCTTCCCAGGACAAGCCCAGGCGCTTTCGTGAATATCCTTAGAAAGGAGGTGATCCAGCCGCAGGTTCCCCTACGGCTACCTTGTTACGACTTCACCCCAGTCGCTGAACCCACCGTGGTCAGCTGCCTCCTTGCGGTTAGCGCACTGCCTTCGGGTGAATCCAACTCCCATGGTGTGACGGGCGGTGTGTACAAGGCCTGGGAACGTATTCACCGCGGCATGCTGATCCGCGATTACTAGCGATTCCGCCTTCATGCCCTCGAGTTGCAGAGGACAATCCGAACTGAGACATCTTTTGGAGATTAGCGCATCCTTGCGGAATAGCTGCCCACTGTAGATGCCATTGTAGCACGTGTGTAGCCCAGCCTGTAAGGGCCATGAGGACTTGACGTCATCCCCACCTTCCTCCGGCTTATCACCGGCAGTTTCCTTAAAGTGCCCAACTTAATGATGGCAACTAAGGACGAGGGTTGCGCTCGTTGCGGGACTTAACCCAACATCTCACGACACGAGCTGACGACAGCCATGCAGCACCTGTCACTAGGTCCCCGAAGGGAAGAAATCTGTCTCCAGAAGTCGTCCTAGGATGTCAAAGGCTGGTAAGGTTCTGCGCGTTGCTTCGAATTAAACCACATGCTCCACCGCTTGTGCAGGCCCCCGTCAATTCCTTTGAGTTTTAATCTTGCGACCGTACTCCCCAGGCGGATAACTTAATGCGTTAGCTGCGCCACCCAGATTCCATGAACCCGGACAGCTAGTTATCATCGTTTACGGCGTGGACTACCAGGGTATCTAATCCTGTTTGCTCCCCACGCTTTCGCACCTCAGCGTCAATACTTGTCCAGCGAGTCGCCTTCGCCACTGGTGTTCTTCCGAATATCTACGAATTTCACCTCTACACTCGGAATTCCACTCGCCTCTCCAAGATTCTAGCTTCCCAGTTTCAAGGGCAGTTCCGGGGTTGAGCCCCGGGATTTCACCCCTGACTTAAAAAGCCGCCTACGTGCGCTTTACGCCCAGTAATTCCGAACAACGCTAGCTCCCTCCGTATTACCGCGGCTGCTGGCACGGAGTTAGCCGGAGCTTATTCTCCCGATACTGTCATTATCATCTCGGGTAAAAGAGCTTTACAACCCTAAGGCCTTCATCACTCACGCGGCATTGCTGGATCAGGCTTTCGCCCATTGTCCAATATTCCCCACTGCTGCCTCCCGTAGGAGTCTGGGCCGTGTCTCAGTCCCAGTGTGGCTGATCATCCTCTCAGACCAGCTATGGATCGTCGCCTTGGTAGGCCTTTACCCCACCAACTAGCTAATCCAACGCGGGCCCATCTAAAGGCGATAAATCTTTGGTCCGAAGACATTATCCGGTATTAGCTCAAATTTCTCTGAGTTATTCCGAACCTAAAGGCAGGTTCCCACGCGTTACGCACCCGTGCGCCACTAGACCCGAAGGTCTCGTTCGACTTGCATGTGTTAGGCATGCCGCCAGCGTTCGTTCTGAGCCAGGATCAAACTCTCAAGTTGTGTCACACACCAAATCAGCATGAGGAAAAACCCCACCAACCAATCCGGCATGAGCTGCAAGGAGCCAATACCTGCACTGTCAAACGTAATGGATACGAATGAACATGCTTGACATACACGCAACCGTGGTGGTCACGCATATGCGGCATCGGCTTAAATAACCGGTACCCGGAGCCTTGAGGTCCCCGGACCGGGCGCCGTCGCCCACATGTCCCTTCATCAAAAAACAACAATGTCAAAGAACCACCAGACACTAATA
>NZ_JAUBOZ010000207.1:0-4961 GCF_036700475.1 Microcoleus sp. T2B6
GTGTTTTTACTGACAATCCCAGCTTTTTTGCGAAAACGCGCGAGCTTAAACAAAATGGTACACCGCATATTTGTCTATAAGTGTATCATTTTGTCTATTTATTCGCTACCTAGGGACTAGCTCCCTGGTAGGACAGGGATTAAGTTTACCCTGGCTAGTAAAACGACTAAAAATTAGCCGTGTTTCTGATGTAATGCAGGAAGCTGGGCAGTTACAGATTCAGTTGATCGCTTCCAAAGCGGCTCAAGATGAGCTAGATAGTTTGCTGAAATCTGGTGTGTTGCCGAAGGCAGTTTACGAAGAGTTATGGGCATCATATCAAGCACGAGTAGCACACTCTGAGCGAGTGCTGCGCGATCTCTACAATAAACATCGGGCCGGGCAAGTACAGGGCGATCGCACCGGGCTAGATACGATTCGGCGGCGATTGCTTCTAGCAGAAAAAGGAGCAGTTAGCGATGCCCTCCGCAAGCGAATTGTCCCAGAGGATCTGGTTCATCCTTACATCAAAGATTTGGATGAGAAACTTCTAACGTTGGCAGATGACTAGCGCGAATGCCAAGGTAATCAATCATCTGGTGAACTAGCTCTGGACGGGTGACGACCAAGATGGTAGAACCTGCTTCTAGAACAGTATTGCCGTTTGGAATCTCCAGATTGGCGCAGGCATGGCATTGATAACCAATAATCAGCGAACCTTTTGGAAAACGAGGGTCTTGAGCAATTTGAGCAACGGTGCGACCTGCCACATTGCAATCGCCTGGAACGGGCAGCTTTAGCACCTCGACTTGTCCTTGTTCAAAGTGCATCATCGATTCGATTTGAGGGTATTCAATCGCATTCGCCATTGTTGCGACTGCCAAATCAATCGTGCTGATGATGTGACTGGCTCCGGCAAGGCGATAGGCTTCCATGAATTCGCGATCGCGCATCCGCACCACAATATGGGAAATGCCATAGCTCCTGGATAGGGTGATGAGCGCTAAATTCAGTGCATCATCCCTGAGTGCTGCAACGACTGCGTTTGCTTGTTTAATTCCCGCTTCCAGAAGAACCGTTGTACTCACCGCACTGCCTTCAAATGCCATCACTCCGATTTTTTCACGAGCAAAGCGACAAGCCAGCGGGTCGGCATCGAGGATTGCAACCGTATGACCGAGTTTTAATAACTGCTGGGCTAAACCCAGCCCCATCATTCCTGCTCCACCAATTAATACGTACATGACTATTTGTCGCCCCAAAAATGAACTTTCCCGATCATCGCTATGAGCGATATTGTGTTGGGTTTCTATCAGTTTAATCGGCTTGTGGGGTGGCTTCTACCGGGCTTACTTATTACCTGTTCGACAGTTAATTTAATCGGGTTTTGGGGTAGGCATTGCTAGCCCGCCCCTCAAGGGATGTTCCTCAGTTAGCTGCGTAGGGGGAACCCTACATAATCTTAGGAACTTTAAAAAACTCCCCATCGCGATCGGGAGCTCCCTCCAAAATACTTTCTCCCTTAGCAAAAGGTTGCAAATCGTCCGATCGCATTACATTACTAACATCGATCGCCCGCGTTGTCGGCTGTACCTTACTCGTATCTAGTTCGCTCAACTGCTCAAAATAATCCAAAATACCGTTAAGTTGACCAGTAAACTGCTCTTCTTCTTCCGGCGTTAATTCCAATCTCGCTAAATTCGCTACTTTCCGAACTTCTTCTCTGTCAATCATAAAAATCGGGAATGGGGAATGGGGAATGGGCAATTGGGCATTGGGCATTGGGCATTGGGCATTGGACATAGGGAATTGGTTATTTGTTATTAGAGAAACGACTAACTACCAACTATTAACTACTAACTATGCCCTATGCCCCGTGCCCCATGCCCATCCTAGTTAAAAATACACATCAATTTGCGATCGGCCTGTCGTCTTCAGCCAATTTTGTACCTCAATGTAATTGTTTGGGGCCAAGCGAATAGCCTCCTTCCAATAATCCGCAGCTTTATCAAACAGCCCTTCCGCGCCTTCAATATTGCCAGCTTCCTTTTCCTTTTCCCCTTGATAGTGGTAAATTACAGCAATATTATTCAGTGCTTGTGGCATTCTCGGATTGAGATCCAAAGCCTCGCTGTAATATTCCAAAGCTTTATCGTGTTCGCCGTTGCTAGTATGGATCAGCCCCATATTGTACAAGACATAACTGCGATCGTAAGGATCTTCCTCCAGCTTCAGCGCTTCATGATAATTGTCCAGGGCTTCAGCATATTCGCCATCTGCTTGAGCTGACATACCATCCCGGTAATAAGCAAAAGCTTCCTTCGCCTGCTTTTTGGCTGGCATAATCTTGAGGATGATATCAGCCATTACCGTGAAACTTTTGTCAATAAAGTTATCGTTGCGTTGAGTTCTTGGCATATGCGATTCTTTGGTTAGTGGCTAATCCGAAAAATTAGCCTGTAAAGTTTTGCTATTAATAATTGCGCCACTGTTGTAGTGGGCCGTTGTGTTGAGGGCGCTAAAAAGTTTAGTCGATCGCAAGTGCGAACCTTAAAACACGCCCTTGGGTTTAACACCCGCGCAAGCTCTATCTATTTTATAGAAGTCTTGCAAGACTTGCAAAAAAACTAGATTTCTTTAACATATCTCTGGCACTCTACACAAAACTTACAAAAACCCGCGCCGAAGGGAAAAGTTCTGCTGGAGGGTGCAGGGGCCATCCTCTCCTCTTCGATGGCTTTCCTTCGGATTGCTTTGCTAACGCCAACGGGCGATCGCGCACCGTACCTTACTAACTGTACCCATAATCCACCCTCCTTGACCCTCAGAGCAAACAAGCAAAAGCAAATGCCGAAGAGAAATTCAATCACAAAGTTTTATTAAGCTATTCGAGTTCAGCCCATACTTAAAAGTTATTCGGCAAAACACTAGCAATATTTTGCCCCAAAGTCAAGGGCAGCATCAAAAAAAATCCGAAACCCGATCGCCAAAACCAGCTCGAATTCCCGCAATATATAATAAAAATAACCGGGTAATTTTCACAGAGAGAAACCTATGGCTCCGAATCCCACCATTATGCAAGCCGTCGAACAACTTGGCTACCGCGTTACGGTTGGAGACGTGGCGGCAAAAGCTGGATTAGATGTCAATTTTGCCCAGCGAGAACTGTTAACCCTCGCCTCCGAAGCAGGCGGCAACCTGCAAGTAGCAGAATCCGGCGACATTGCCTACCTATTCCCCAAGAACTTTCGAGATATTTTGCGAAACAAATTCTTGCGCTTGCAGTTGCAGGAATGGTGGCAAAAAATCTGGCGAGTTTTATTTTACCTGATTCGGATATCTTTTGGCATAGTGCTGGTAGCTTCCATCCTCTTAATTTTTGTTGCTATCACTATTTTAATCTCCAGTTTACTCTCCAGCAGCGACAGCAATAACAGCGGCGGCGGAGGAGACGGTGGTAGCGGGGGCGGCAGAGGCGGCGGCTTTTCCTTTTTTCCCTACTTCTGGAACGAGTTAAGCTGGATATTTTACTGGAACCATGACCAACCATACTACCAGCAGCGATCGCGCTTAACTGGCCCAAAACCCGAGATGAGTTTTCTGGAAGCAGTTTTCTCCTTTCTCTTTGGAGACGGCAATCCCAATCACAATCTAGAAGAGCGCAAGTGGAGCGATATTGCGACTGCAATTCGCAACAACCGAGGTGCCGTCGCCGCCGAACAAATTGCCCCCTATCTCGAAAATCTTGGACAGGGATACGCCCGAGAATACGAACAATATATGCTACCGACTCTCGCCCGTTTTGACGGCCGCCCCGAAGTCAGTCCCGAAGGGCAAATAGTCTACCATTTTCCGCAATTGCAAACCACAGCCACCGAGAGAAATTCTGAACCAGTAGCAGCTTATTTGCGAGAAATGCTGTGGCGTTTCAGCAACGCCAGTTCAGGACAAATCATGCTCGCAGCAGGGTTAGGAGCCGTCAATCTTGTCGGTGCGTTAGTTTTGGGGAATCTATTAACTAATAATTTAATCGTCGGTGGATTTATCGGTTTCGTCAGCGCTGTTTATCCCATGCTCCTAATTTACGGCGTCGGATTTCTCGCAATTCCTTTAATTCGCTACTTCTGGATTCAGTGGAAAAATAGCCGGATAGAAGCCCGCAATCAAGAGCGTCAGCAGCGAGCAATGTTATTAAACGAACCCGATGACAGCTTGCTCAAAAAACTCACCTACGCCCAGGAATTTGCAGCAGAAAACGTTCTGACAGGAGAAGACTTAGCTTATACAACAGAAACAGAATTAACGCAACAAGAACTAGAACAGTCAGCCAAAATAGATGCCGAATGGCACCGCAGGATCGATCGCTCGGACAACTTGTAATACTAATGAAAAAAAACAGTTGTTTGTTGTTAAGTTAGGTTGCACTAAAATCTTGCACCCTTTTCAAGAATAGGCAGGATGCCTGTTCCCCAATAAAATATCTTTGTTGTGTGTGGAACGGGCTTCTAGCCCGTTGCTAAGAAGGGTGAAAAGTGTCAATCTTTACTAATGCCATAGTTTTTTATACTCCGACTTTTATTAAATAAGCTTAGGGCGTTTAAAAATCAAACAATTTTGGTCATACTTCGAGTCGTGATCCAGAGCCACAAGTTCCCATCCCTCCTCCCCCAAATGATTGACAAATAGATGCAGCGAGCCTTGTTTCCAATCTCGCTGTTCTTCACCGTTTACATATAAACTAATCAGCTTGTTTCCAAAAGGATACATATTCGCATCCACAAATAAATACTCCCACTTTTGCATAGCAATCCTTAATGTAGTTAGTCATTAGTCATTAGTCATTAGTCATTAGTCAGTAGTCATTAGTCAGTAGTCATTAGTCATTAGTCATTAGTCATTAGTCAGTAGTCATTAGTCAGTAGTCATTAGTCATTAGTCATTAGTCATTAGTCATTAGTCATTAGTCATTAGTCATTAGTCAT
>NZ_JAUBOZ010000027.1:0-81596 GCF_036700475.1 Microcoleus sp. T2B6
CTCCGGAGCTGTGTAAAACTCACTGTTTCTATACTATCCAATCCGGTGTCATCATTAAAAACCTACCCCTGAAAGCCGGCCCCCCCTTGGTAAGGGGGGGAGAAAGAGGGGGAGGAGATGGGGTTTCTGTTTCTAGGAGTTGTTGGGAGGCGGCGATTTGGCGGCGCAGGTTTTGGAGTTGCTGTTTCTCGGTTTCGGTGGCTGTTTTGGGGTAGATTTCGCTGTTGGTGAAAAGTTCGATTAGGTAGCGGGATTTGCTGCGTTCGATTGTTTGCAGGGCTTTGTCATATTGTTGGTGATTGATGCAGGATTGCATCATTTTTTCGTACACATCGAGATTTTGTTCGATGATTTCTCGTTTGCGGTTGTCGGATGTTATCCACTCGCGGCTTTGTTCGACTGCTTCGATGGCTTTTTCGTAGCCGAATATGGCTGTTTCCCACAAATTTTCTGCAAATCCTAAATTGCCTAGATTTCTGCCTGTTCTCAGACAATCAATTGGCAAAGCGGTGGGAGTGTCAACTTCTAAAGCTGCTTGAAAAAGTTGGATCGCCTTTTCGATATTCTCACCCCGTTCTCCCTTGATTCGGTTACGGTAAGCATTTGCCAAATTATTTTGAGTCATCGCCCAATATTGGGGAAAAGCATCGCGGGTGTAAACTTGTAAAGCAGCTTCATAAAATGCGATCGCCTTTTCGATATTCTCACCCCGTTCTCCCTTGATTCGGTTACGGTAAGCATTTGCCAAATTATTTTGAGTCGTCGCCCATTGTTGGGGAAAAGCATCGCGGGTATAAACTTGTAAAGCAGCTTCATAAAATGCGATCGCCCTTTCGATATTCTCACCCCGTTCTCCTTTGATTCTTTTACTGTAAGCATTTGCCAAATTATTTTGAGTCGTCCCCCATTGTTGGGGAAAAGCATCGCGGGTGCGAACTTGTAAAGTTGCTTCATAAAATGCGATCGCCCTTTCTATATTCTCACCCCGTTCTCCTTTGATTCTGTCACTGTAAGCATTTGCTAAATTATTTTGAGTCATCGCCCATTGTTGGGGAAAAGCATCGCGGGTATAAACTTGTAAAGCAGCTTCATAAAATGCGATCGCCCTTTCTATATTCTCACCCCGTTCTCCTTTGATTCTGTCACTGTAAGCATTTGCCAAATTATTTTGAGTCATCGCCCAATCTTGGGGAAAAGCATCGCGGGTGTAAACTTGTAAAGCAGCTTCATAAAAGGCGATAGCCCTTTCGATATTCTCACCCCGTTCTCCCTTGATTCTGTCACTGTAAGTAGCAGCCAAATTATTTTGAGTCATCGCCCAATCTTGGGGAAAAGCATCGCGGGTACGAACTTGTAAAGCTGCTTCAAAAAATGCGATCGCCCTTTCGATATTCTCACCCCGTTCTCCTTTGATTCTGTCACTGTAAGCATTTGCCAAATTATTTTGAGTCATCGCCCATTTTTCGCTATCATTATATGGGTTAAAAATTTTCAGTGCCACCTCATATCCTGCAATGGCAATTTCCATATTGCTGCTTTTGCTACCCAGTGGAAACTCTTGAATCAAGTTACTGAAGTTGAAAATATTAATAATAATTTTTCTAGCTTGGCGGAAGTTATTTTCTGCTATGATTTTAGTTGCCCATTTACGCAAAAAATCCGCAAAGTCATCATCTATCCGTTTTTCCTTGGCTTTCAGGATGGCGATTTGTGCTTCCTCGTTGGGGGAGTTGATCAGGGATTCTATCAGGTCGAAATAGGTTGGTTTTTTGCTTTTCATTGCACTACCCATGTTTGAAATACTATACATTTTTTCTGGGCTCGGCCCGGAGATGAAGAAACCGGGTTTTTGGGAGTTTTCGGGTGTTGGGCAATGATTGTCGAAAAAACCCGGTTTCTGGGCTCGGCGCGGGGATGAAGAAACCGGGTTTTTGGGAGTTTTCGGGTGTTGGGCGATGATTGTCGAAAAAACCCGGTTTCTGGGCTCGGCGCGGGGATGAAGAAACCGGGTTTTTGGGAGTTTTTGGGTGTTGGGCGATGATTGTCGAAAAAACCCGGTTTCTGGACTCGGCGCGGGGATG
The DNA here is from genome assembly GCF_036700475.1 of Microcoleus sp. T2B6. Lineage (NCBI taxonomy): Bacteria > Bacillati > Cyanobacteriota > Cyanophyceae > Oscillatoriales > Microcoleaceae > Microcoleus > Microcoleus sp. T2B6. The sequence goes on from NZ_JAUBOZ010000027.1 coordinate 2,082, forward strand.
AATTACCCCAACCCTTCAACTAACAGATTGCGAGCACTTTCCAACGCTTCCTGCAACTTACTTGCATCGCGTCCCCCAGCTTGCGCCAAATTCGGCCGCCCGCCGCCTTTTCCGCCGCAAATTTGAGCAATTCCCCCGATAAACTTGCCAGCTTGCAATCCTTTTTTATTGACTTCAGGACTAAAAGCTGCCACCAAACTTACCTTATCCGGTTCAGGAATTGATGCCAAAACAACCGCAGCATTTCCTAACTTTTGCTGCAATCTTTCCGCCGCAGTTTTCAGCGCTTCTGTATCCACATCTCCCAATTGAGCTACAATGATTTTGAATTCGCCGAGATCCTCAGCCGCACTCAGCAACTGGTCGGATTTCGCGATCGCCAATTCCGACTTGACAGCAGCCAAATGTTTCTGAGTATCCTTCAACTCATTCTGCAAATTAGTAATCCGGTTCGGCAATTCTTCAGGCTTCGCCTTAAATCGATCGCCCAAATCACGCACCACCTTATCGCGCACGTTCAAATAGTCCAAAACAGCTTGACCGGAAACCGCTTCAATCCTGCGAGTTCCCGCCGCTACCCCCGCTTCCGAAACAATCTTAAACAGCCCGATTTCTGCGGTATTGCTGACGTGAGTTCCGCCGCACAATTCCATCGAAACGCCGGGAAAATCGATAACCCGCACCACATCGCCGTACTTCTCGCCAAACATCGCAGTCGCGCCTTTTTCTCTCGCAAGGGCGATCGGCATTTCTGCAACCTCAGCAGCGTGCGCCTCAGCAATCCAACTATTAACTAAATCCTCAATTTTCTGCAACTCTTCTGCTGTGACAGCGCGCGGAGAATTGAAATCAAATCGCAATCTCTCAGACGATACCAGCGAACCAGCTTGCGAAATCGAATCGTCCACAATTTTCCGCAAAGCAGATTGTAATAAGTGAGTTGCTGTGTGGTTAGCCTGAATTCTGCGGCGACCGCTATTGTCAATTTTCGCAGTAATACTATCGCCAACTCTCAGGGTTCCCCGTTCCACAAAGCCGAAATGCACGAAGAAATCCGATTCCTTCTTCACATCATCAACTCTTACCAACAAACCCTCTCCATTCTCTCCCTGAATGCTGCCGTTCAAATAACCTTTATCCCCTATTTGTCCGCCGGATTCAGCATAAAACGGCGTTTGGTTCAAAACAACTTGTACCTCAGTATCGGCGGCTGCTTCCTCCACAGATTTGCCGTCAACCAAGATAACTTCCACCTCAGCTAAACTCGACAATTCAGCATAACCAACAAACTCCGTTCCCTGGATTGTTTCAGCCAACTTATCCAAAGAACCCTGCACGGTCAAATCGATTGTTTGGCGAGCATCTTTAGCGCGAATTTGCTGTTCCTTCATCGCCGCTTCAAAGCCGTCCAAATCCACAGTAATTCCCTGTTCCTCAGCAATTTCTTGAGTCAGTTCTAAGGGGAAACCGTAGGTATCGTAAAGAGTGAAAGCATCTTTACCGCTGATTTGTTGGTTGGTTTGCTGTTTTGTGCGATCGACAATTTCCTCCAGCAGCTTCTCTCCGCGTTCCAAAGTCTTGAGAAACTGCGCTTCTTCCCTTGCCAATTCCGCCTTAATTTGAGCTTCCCGCAGTCGCACGTTCGGATAAGCAGCTTCCGAAAGGGCGATCGCACTTTCAGCCACCCGCACCGTAAATTCGCCCTGAATTCCAATCAGTCGCCCGTGGCGCACCACCCGGCGAATCAACCGGCGCAAAATGTAACCCCGACCCACATTCGACGCGCGAATTTCGTCCGCAATCATGTGCACCACAGCCCGAATATGGTCGCCAATTACTTTCAGCGAAACCTTGACTTTTTCATCGCTATTGTGGTAATCAATCCCGGCAATTTCCGCCGCCGATTGAATGATCGGAAAAATCAAATCTGTTTCGTAATTATTGGGGACTTTCTGGAGGATTTGCGCCATCCGTTCCAGTCCCATGCCAGTATCAATATTTTGATTTTGCAGCGGTGTTAAATTGCCCTCTGCATCCTTATTGTACTGCATGAAAACCAGGTTGTAGAATTCGATAAACCTGCTATCATCTTCGAGGTCAATATGGTCGCCTCTTTCTGGGTGAAAATCATAGTAAATCTCCGAACACGGGCCGCAGGGGCCAGTCGGGCCGGATTGCCAGAAATTGTCCTCTTCTCCCATGCGCTGAATGCGATCGCCCGGAATGCCAATTTCATCGCGCCAAATCGCAAAAGCTTCGTCATCTTCTCGGAAAACACTAACAACCAAATTCGACGCTGGTAAACCGAAAACTTCGGTGGAAAGTTCCCACGCCCAGGCGATCGCCTGTTTCTTGAAATAATCCCCGAAACTGAAGTTACCCAACATCTCAAAAAACGTGTGGTGGCGGGCGGTGCGGCCGACATTTTCGATGTCGTTGGTGCGGATGCACTTTTGAGAAGTCGTGGCGCGCGGTGATTCGGCGGTGCGCTGTCCGAGAAATATCGGCTTGAATTGCAGCATTCCGGCGATCGTCAGCAACACCGTCGGATCTTCGGGCACCAAAGAAGCACTCGGCAACATCTTATGTCCCCGCTGAGCATAAAAGTCGAGGAATGTTTGGCGGATTTGGCTGCCACTGAGAAACTTAGGAGAAATAGTCATGACAAGAACTGTTAAGAATGTAAAGATGTAGCAACAATAGAATTTATAGGACTTTTGCACGGGTGTCCAGAAACCGGGTTTTTCAACCAAAATACTTGCTTAAAATCCTCAATCTCGGTGAAAAAACCCGGTTTCTTTGTTCGGAGTGCGTGAGTGCTAACTTACATCTATTTGGATATTCATATCATTATACTTAGTAATGTAAAGACCTATCAAGTTTTGCAAATAGTGCTTTACTCCTCCGAAAGGCCATGCTAACTTAATAATAGACACCGGGACAGAAAGAGAAAGGATGTCGCTATATTTAGAAAGAAAGTTCGAGGATATAGGCATGGTGTCTCCGGTCTAGATTCCGAGGCGCAGCAGAAATTAACCGAACACAACTTGGAATAGTGGCGAACTGCCGATCGAGCAGTCAAGCCAAACCGCAGTCGAGTCAGACTTATTGTGGTAGCGGATTAAAAGTAAAGCTGCACAAGTTGTAAACCCTAGTAAGTAACAGTTCTCAATCGGAAACACATCTCGTTTGTTAGAAAAAACAAAGCTCTCATATTATTGGGTCTGGTCGCTGTCGATCGGGCCCTATGAATTTTTATAGGGCCTCGCAGGAGAAGAGGCTTCGAGGGGGAGAGAGGGGCCGAGTTCGGCTGTATAAGTGGTTTCTGCTGAAAGAAAACTTCCCTGTGAGGCGATCGGCGAGCGATCTGTGCAGCTTTTGAGTTATATATTATATATAATGGGACGTGGAGCAAGCCCACCCGCTTTTTGCCGGGACTCCAGCGCTGTGGTATGAGGCACTGTCAAGATGGGATATCATTGAGGATGTCACTCAAGACCTTAAAACCTTCCCCGCTGTGCTGTATAGCAGCAAAATCTACGCTTCTATTAGCTTGCTGCAAGCCAAGGATAGCCAACCGCCATTTTTGGTGACAAGACCAGGCTCAAAAATTTGAATCTCAGGATATTTAGAGTCAAAACTCTAAAAAATCCCATCCCCGACGCAGGAGTGAGAGTTCAAACAATAAAAGCCCGCCCACTCAAAAAAGCTAGTGCCACCCACAACGGTAGTAAATCACTAGCACAGTTCTTAAACTCACAATGTCCAGAGATTCCAGGTAAAAGTATGCCCGAAATAACTAAAGAAGAAATGCGCGAACGGCTGGGAAATATCGACCAGATCCGCGATATCATTTTTGGAGCGCAGCTTAGAGAATACGACAATCGCTTCGATAAAATAGATTCCGACTTGTCGATGATGCAGCAAGATATGCAAACTCGCATCGAACAAGTAAGAACAGTTCTTTCAGGAGAAATGAGGGCTGCAGTTGATTCGTTAGAAAAGAAAGTTAAATCGCTCACCTCAAACACCCAAGAAGAAAGCGCAGATATCCGTCAGCAAGTCGATCGCATTAACCGCAAATTCTCCAGCAGCGTGGAAGCCCTCGACGAGGCTATAGACAATCAAACCAGTTCGCTTCGCGACGAACTCTCCAAAACCAGAGATCGACTATCTGAAGAAAGCCGCACTTTGAAAACACAAGTGTTTGAAGAACTCGATCGTCGCTTTTCTATGCTCAGAGATGTTAAAGTTTCTAGAGACGACATGGCAGAAATTCTGTTTGAACTCGGCATGAGGCTCAAAGGAACAGAATTTGTACCCGAACTTAAAGGCGTTGCGGATAATAAGTTAAATACCGAATTTCTGTTGCCGGAGCGCCACCATAACGGATAATAACGCATGGCTTTACCGAAAGAAAATCCGGCTGACGAAAATGAGTTAGAGGGTTTTGTTTCTCAACCTGACGAGTCTGCTGCATCTGCAGCAACCCAGCTAGAACCCTTGCTGAATCTGTTAGTCGATCTCAAAATTATTGCGGGTTCAAACCAGCAAAATGCAGATCCCGAAGATGACAGCAGCGACGAAAAAAATCAAGCTGGGGCCCTCGGCGGGTTGATGGATTTGTTAGGTATTTCTGAGCAAGCGCCAGGGGAAGTTGCAGCGGGTGTGCCGGAAACGGGCGATCGCAAACCGGAGTCTGGCGATACGCCGGCTGTTGCAGACGAGTTCAAAAGTTTGCTGTGGGCTACTCACAAACTCAACACTTCAGAACTGGAAAAAGACTATTCCTCAGCTAAAACTATAGATGTTTCAGCGATCGCCCAGCCGGATTTGGAGAAGGGATCACAGCCTGTCGAGGAATTGTCTAACTTGACAATGAAAGATTCTATACAGGAAGTACAGGCTCAAGAATCCCACGGGTTCGATCGGCATTTACAGGATTTTTCCGCTCCCGAAACCGAGTCAAAACCATCGGAAATTCCCGATAATCCCATAGTTTCCACAGTCTCAAAGCCACCAGAAAAGGGATATTTAGATGCTGCAGTGGCTTCGGATCTAGAAATCCCAAACTTACGAGAACAGCCAGCAGAAATATTAGGACAAATTAAACAGGATTTAAATGAAGCCGACACCGCGATGGAAAGGCTGCAAAATCTGATGTTCGGCTCAAAAATGTCGGATATCGAGCAAGTCAAAAATCTGCTGGCAGAAAACGATTTGCCGGGGGTGCGCCACCTGATGGCCACAATCGACGATAAATTAGGAAAATTGGAGCACCAAATCTACGAGCCCCAAGAGTTGATTGAGTTGATGCTGCCTTGGATCGCAGAAATTCTCAGCCGCAAAGTGGCCGATTCCAGGGAAGAAGTTGTTAAGGCGATCGTGCCCATTATTGACGAAGTGATTAGGGCAAAAACTCAGGAAAACAAGTCGGCAATGAGTGCGGCAATAGCTGAGCTGCTTCCCGACGCACTTGCTCAACAAATAGTGAATTCCCCAGCGGATATTGCTAAGGCGATCGCCCCAGAAATCGGTCTGGCCATTAAAGAGCAAATTCGCCTTGACCAAGAGTCGATCGCTCAAGCCCTCGCACCGGAAATGGGCAAAGCGATTACAGCCCAAATAAAACTCGAACGCGACTCTATGGTGGATGCGCTCTATCCCGTAATTGGCAGTACAATTTCCCGATACATGGCAGAAGCTATCAAGACAATCAATGAAAAAGTGTCAAATGCCATCAGCGTCGAAGGATTCAAAAGAAAAATTCGCTCCAAAGTACAAGGAGTCTCCGAAGCTGAATTAATCCTCAAAGAATCAATACCCTTTACCGTCCAAGCAGCATTCTTAATTCATAAAGCATCAGGCTTGATTATTTCCGAAGATCAAAACTCAGAAAGCTACCAGTTAGAATCAGAAATGGTAGCCGGAATGCTCACAGCTATTCGCAGCTTTGTTAACGAGTGCATCGTGCAGCCGGGAGAATCTTCCGAACTCAATCAAATTGAATACGGCGACTCAAAAATTATCCTAGAAGTAGCGGGATATTGCTACATGGCCGTCGTGATTAAAGGAGAACCGCCCCACTTATTCATCAAAAAAATACGACAAACCGTTACTAATCTCATCCTTAATTATGCTAAAGTAATTCACGAGTTTAACGGCGACCCCGGTACTATACCGGAGTCGCTGCACCCGTACATAAAAAGTTTATTCGATCCGCTACAAACGGAAAAATCAACAAAACCCCCGATCGCCCTAGCGGCGATCGGTTTAGCCGCCTTGAGCTTAATCTTAGTACCTTGGGGAATTTATCAGTACCGCAGCAGCGTTGAGCGCCGCCTCGAAGCAAATGCCATCGCAGCTTTAGCATCCACTCCCGAATTAGCAGTTTACCGCTTAGATGTTGCAGTTGATGGCAAAACTTTAAAGCTAACCGGCAAGTTGCCAAATCAAGAATTGCGGGCACAAGCCGAAAAAATAGCCGCATCAACTGCACCGAAATTGCAATTAGATAATAGAATTCTAGCTGTAGATGTCCCCCCAGATCCAGTTTTGACTGCGGCCGAGGTGCAGCGGATTACCGCCGTTTTGAATCAGAAAGAGGGCGTTTCTATTTCTACGCGGTATGGCGATCGTAAAGTTACTGTAGAGGGCACAGTTAGAGAGGGTGCAGACGGACAGAAAATAGCTAAGTCCCTGAAGCAAATTCCCGGTGTTCAGTCGGTAATAAGCACAGTTAAATTAGAACCCCTGAAAATTACAACCCGCATCTACTTCGAGCCAGGAACCACAAAATTAGACTCTACACATGAAGAAATCATCGCCAGTGTCAAAAAATTCATGGATCAATATCCTCAAAAACAGATTAAGATAATTGGGCACAGCGATCGAACTGGGGAAATTTCTACAAATCAACAGTTGTCGCTGAGGCGTGCCGCAGCAGTGCGAGATGCTTTAGTGCGGCAGGGTGCTGACCCAAAGCGCCTCCAAACGGTTGGCATCCCCCATCCTCCTGCCGACGTGGAACCCAATCAACCACGACTTTTAAGCAGATGCGTGGTATTTGAACCAATAACTAACACCATAAACAGTAAATAATTATGTCAGTTACTATATCTAAAAAAATGTGTATGATCGGCGATTTTGGCGTGGGCAAAACCAGCCTGATCCGCCGTTTTGTCGATCGGCAATTCACCGACCAATACCTCTCCACCGTGGGAGTAAAAATTTCTCGCAAAAACGTAGAATTAGAAAACGTAAAACAGCGGGAAAACGTGACTGCACAGTTGCTGATTTGGGACTTAGAAGGGCATACAAAATTCAAAGGAATAGCACCGACTTACTTGCAGGGAGCTAGTGGCGCTTTAATCGTTGCCGATGTCAGCCGATCCGAAACAGTTGAGCGAATCTCCGAACACATTCAGCTTTATTCTTCCGTCAATCCTAAAGGGTCAATTATCGTCGCTTTGAACAAAGTAGACTTAATTGACGAGGAAAAATTGGCGCTGCTAGTGGAAATGTCCCATGCGATAGGTCAAGACAAAGTAATAGCAGTTTGCACGACATCTGCTAAAACCGGCAAAGACGTTGACGAAATTTTCTACAAACTAGCTTACACAATGGTAGAACAAGTATGAACCCCCTGTTAAGAAAGCTGTTAGGCCCGCGACAAACACAGTATTTTCTAGTAAATCACCATTTCATCATTCAGGAAACCTCCGCCGAAGTGCAGAATTATGCCGATACTCCGGGCGACGCGATACCAGGTGCAGATGCTCGCCTGAGTTTTCCTGAACTGATTGGCATTGAAAATATCCTCATGTCTATCATTATGGGACGGCTCCCTGGTTTTGAAATCAAAGGTATCGCTCGGTTTGCCGACCCGAACCGCCCTTTATACTTTGATATGTTGGCTATCAAATATGAAGAAGAACAAGAATATGTGCCAAGTAAATTGCTAATTTTGATTGAAGATACCACCGAAAAGATGGTAATGAAGCAATCCTTGATTCAGAGGGCGAATGAAGCTAATCTTTTGGTTAGTGCCTTAGCCGCTTCTAAAGATTATATAGATAAAGTTATTCGTTCGATGGGCGATGCTTTGTTGGTGACAACAACATTAGGAAATATCAAAAGAATCAATCAATCGTCCCAATGGTTATTTGGGTATAGCGAAGCAGAATTAATCGGTCAGCCCCTGTCTTTAATATTACTAGAAGAAACCTTAATCTCCCAAGCTCGCCACCGCTATATTTTGTCTCATAAAGAGCTGCGTAGAGAACTAGAAATAGTCTGCACTACTAAAGCAGGAGAAGAAATTTGGGTAGAATTTTCCTGTTCGGCAATTCAGACAGAATTAGAGGGACTTTACGATTTAATTTATATAGGCAGGGACATCACAGAACGCAAACAACAAGAAATAGAAATTCGCCGCTCTTTGGCAAAAGAGCAAGAACTCAGACAGGTAAAATCTCGTTTTTTCTCGATGATTGCTCACGAATTTGGCAATCCTTTAAATACAATATTATTTGCTACTAAAATCCTCCAAGACTACGGCGACGAAATCACCCACGAGGAAAAACAAGAATACCTCGCACACGTTAAATCCGCATCTAAACACATGGCTCAGCTATTAGATGACGTGCGGTTGCTCAGCAGCGCCGAAGCAGGAAAACTCGAATTCTATCCCGCACCAGTTGACTTAAAACAATTTTGCAGCGAGTTAGTAGAATCAATTACAATTAGTTATGGAAAAAATCATACAATTAACTTTATTTATCAAGAATTAGTTACGCCAGCGAAAAAAGATGATAGCGACTCGCAGGAAACGCAACAGTTGCCCGCACTAGATCCAAAATTGCTGCGGCACATATTGACAAATTTGCTGTCAAATGCTGTCAAATATTCGCCCCTCGACAGCCATATTTATTTGGAATTAAATTGTCAGAATAATGAAGAAGCTATATTTAAAATTAAAGATGCAGGCATTGGCATTCCTCTCGAAGACCAGGAACAACTCTTTGAATCTTATTATCGAGCGAAAAATGTCGGAAAAATACCCGGTACAGGACTGGGTTTATCCATAGTCAAGCAGTGTGTAGATTTGCACGGAGGTCAAATCGAATTTTCCAGCGAGATAGGGTTAGGCACTACCTTTATAGTCAGAATTCCCTTTGAGAAACAGAGATAAATATAGCCTTTCTCAGTAACATGAGGTGCTCTCGCGGGCATAGGGCATAGGCCTCCCTGGGCATAGGGCATAGGCCTCCGTGGGCATACCTCACCAAGATGGAGAACCGCTATAGATTGATTTTCGATAATTCGATACACAGGGCGCATTCACTACTAAGAATCTCAAATGAAAACCTTGTTAAAAAAACTGTTAGTTCCCCACCACTTGGAATACCTAGCACTGGATAAAGACTTTTTAATCCAAGAAATCTCTCTGCAAGTGCAGCGGTTTGCCGACTGTCCCGACGAAGTAGTCGCCGGCAACGATGTTCGCATTCCCTTTCCAGAATTGGTGGGAACTGAAGAAATTTTAATCGATATTTTTGAAAAACGTTTGCCAAATTTTGAATTAAAAGCGATGACGCGACTATTAGAAAATGGTTCGCGGCTTTATTTTGATATGTATATCGTGGAGTTCACCAATGACGAGAATTATCAGAGATTAATTATATTTTTTCAAGACGTAACCGACAGGATGGCTTTAGAACAAACTCTCGTCCAAGCTACCAATGAAATGGATATTTTATTGAGTACCTTAGCTGCTACTAATAATTATGTTGAAAAAATTATTACTTCAATGGCGGAAGTTTTGTTGGTAACAACAGCATCGGGAAAAATTAAAAAAATCAATCAAGCTGCTCAAGATTTGTTCGGTTACAGCGAATCAGAATTAGTAGGGCAGCAAATAGACGCTATTGCTGCTTTTGGCTCCTCTTTGCAAGCAGTCAGCCAAGAGGAGTCTCAACAATTGCAAACTCACGCCGAAGTAATTTGCAGGGCAAAAAGCGGAGAAAAGCTAACAGTTTCGTTTTCCTGTACGGCGATTTCGACTGATATTAAAGGTTTTTCTGGCTCTGGGCCCGCCCTTCAAGATTTCGTGTACATCGGCCGCGATGTCACAGATAGACAGCGCGCCCGCAAGCGACAAATAACTCAGTACGTCGCCACTCGCATCCTGTCGGCATCCGAAACAATCAAAAAAGCTATAGCAGCAATTCTCCCCGTAATTTGTGACAGCTTGGGATGGGATACCGTCGAACTTTGGATGCCAGAATCCGGGGAAAAACTGCTGTCAGAAACTAAGAGAATAACTGCGGTTTCCGATCCCAATTTGCTTCGGTGCGTCGCCAGTTGGACAAAACGCTCAGTTTCTATCCCCAAATTTGCCGAATTTACCAAACAAATGACTTGTGCGTTGGGCGAAGGATTGCCCGGTTTCGTTTGGGCTAGCGGTTCAGCTCAGTGGATTGCAGATGTCACAAAAAGTGACAGTTGTCTGCGCCGAGAAATCGCTGCTGAAGAAGGACTGCACGGAGCTTTTGGTTTCCCAATTTTGGGTGGCTACGAGCAGGAAAATTCTGCAAGATATGTGTTGGGGGTGATGACCTTTTTCAGCCGCGAAGTGCAGTGTTTTGATGAAGAATTGCTCCAGACAATGGCGACAATCGGTAGCCAAATCGGTCAATTTATCAAGCGCAAGCAAGCGGAAATAGCTTTGCGGGAAAGCGAAGAACAACTGCGAGACTTATTTGAAAATGCTACTGACTTAATCCAAAGTATAGGAGCGGACGGTCATTTTTTGTATGTAAATCGGGCTTGGCGGGAAACTCTGGGCTACAGCGAAGCAGAAATTGCTCAAATGACGGTTTTTGATATCATTCATCCGAACAGTTCGCCAGATTATCTGGATATATTATATCAAGCTATTATCCAAAAAACGGTCAATGAAACTACACTGTATCCCGACTCTATTGAACTAACATTTATTACTAAATATCATGAAAATATTTTGCTGGAAGGCAGCATAAGCTGTAAATTTGCGACAGGTTCGCTAGTAGCGATTCGCGCTATCTTGCGAGACATTACTGCACGAAAAATAGCCGAAGACGCCCTAGCAAAATCTGTGTCCCTGCTGCTAGCAACTTTTGATTCTACTGCGGACGGTATTTTAGCCAATGACAGGAACGGAAAAATAGTCACTTTCAATCGACAATTTGTGGAAATGTGGGGCATAACTGATGAAGTGATGGCACTGCGAGACGACGCCACAACGATCGCCTTTGTGCTGAACCAACTCAAAGACTCCCTAGCATTTGAAGAAAGAATACAATCGCTTTACGAGCAGCCCGAAGCCGAAAGTTACGACTTGTTGGAATTTCAAGACGGCAGATTTTTTGAACGCTATTCGCAACCGCAGCGGCTGGGAGATACAATTATCGGCAGAGTCTGGAGTTACCACGACATTACGGAACGAAAACAAGCAGAAGATGCCCTGCGGGAAGAACAAGAAAAATCCGAAAAGCTGCTGTTAAATATCTTGCCCAAGGCAATAGCAGAACGCCTCAAGCAAAACGAAACTACTATTGCCGAATACTTTCCTGAAGTGACTGTTTTGTTCGCCGACATTGTGGGGTTTACTGCTTTGTCTGCAGTCATGAATCCGATCGACCTCGTGGAGCTCCTCAATAAGATTTTCTCAGGATTCGACCTTTTGTGCGAACGGCACGGCCTAGAGAAAATCAAGACCATCGGCGACGCATACATGGCAGTAGGAGGACTGCCTGAACCCAGGCCAGACCACGCAGAGGCGATCGCCCAAATGGCACTAGATATGCAAGCAGAAATAGCCAGATTTAATGCTAGCCATAATAAATATTTTAGCATCCGCATCGGCATTCACAGCGGCCCGGTTGTTGCCGGAGTAATTGGCATCAAAAAGTTTATTTACGATTTGTGGGGCGACACAGTAAATATTGCTTCCCGCATGGAATCTCACGGTTTGCCTTGGCGGATTCAAGTCAGCGAAACTACTTATAAGTTATTAGAACACAAATATGTATTTCAGGAGCGGGGAACTATTCAAGTTAAAGGCAAAGGGGCCATGAAAACTTATCTGCTCATTGGCAAAATATAAGGCCGGTCATCAGTCATCAGTCATCTGGCTGATGACTACAAGTGTTGCTAAAGTTAATTAGCAATACTTTTTGACCAAGACTAATGGAACTTGCTAATTTGTCGGCCAATTTACGATCGCCCGACGAAGCTGTCGATCGGCATCCTGCCACGGTTGCGCCCTCAACTTGCCTCGGTGATGCGATCGCCCTGATGCGTCGGGCGAGCAACCCTTGCCCACTGCCTAATTCACCTGCACTTCCCGACTCAAACGAAACTGTAAAAGCACCGATTAGTTGCCTCTTAGTTGTCGATGAAAATCAGCTAGTGGGACTGCTAAGCCCGGAAGATGTGCTGAACTTAGCCGCGGCCGAATACGGATGGCAAGGCATGAAAGTTGCCGACGCAATGACGCGGAATTTAATTGTCTTACAAGAATCAGAATTTAGGGATATTACTACCGCATACAAGCTATTTTGTCAATACTCGATCGATTGTTTGCCAATTGTAGATGAACGGGGTCAGCCAGTAGGTTTAATCAGTGAAAAAAGGATTCGCCCAGCAATGTATAGCTGGATGGAGGCACTGCACCAAGAAGCGGCAAAACTCCAGGAACAATGCGAACTGTTAGACGGAAATTGTGAACTAGAAAAACGAGTCAGCGATCGCAAAAATGCCGAAAATGCCATGCGGCAGAGCGAGGCGCGCTACCTGGCGATTGTGGAAGACCAAACCGAACTGATTTGCCGCTACCTCCCCAACGGTAAAATAACTTTTGTCAATCAAGCTTACTGCCGTTATTTCGGCCTGCAGCAGTTCGACTTACTCGGCAAATGCTTCATGTCGCTGCTGCCAGAAGCAGACCGAGAAATTTTTCAACAGCAATATACTTCTGTGTCTCCCGAAAACCCTATTTTTACCTGCGAACACCGAGTAATTTTGCCGAGCGGGGAAATTCGCTGGCAGCAGTGGATCGATCGGGCTATATTCAACGACAGCGGACAAATCGTCGAGTATCAAGCAGCAGGCCGGGATGTCACGGATCGCAAACAAGCAGAAATCGCTTTGCAGCAGCTCAATGCAGAGTTAGAACGGAGAGTGCAGCAGCGGACACAATGGTACGAAATGGCAGTATCGGCCGGCAAAGTGGGGGTTTGGGACTGGAATTTGGAAACCGATGAAATCTACATTGCTCCCTCTTTGAAAGCTTTGTTGGGCTATCAGGACGCAGAGATTCCCAACCGCATGGAAAATTGGGCATCTCACGTTCATCCCGACGATCGAGTTGCAGTCGCCGACGCAGTAAATGCTTATCTAGAGGGTTTGACAGAAATTTATGAAGTAGAACACCGGATGGTGCGTAAAGACGGCAGCATCTGCTGGATACTTGCCCGCGGCAGCGCGATCCGATCGGCTTCTGGCAAGGCCTTGCGCCTGACTGGCACTGACACCGACATTACCGATCGCAAATTGACCGAAGAAAAACTCCAAAAATCCGAAGCCGAACTGGTAGCGCTGTTTAATGCCATGACGGATATCGTGCTGGTTTTCGACGCAAGCGGCCGCTACCTCAAAATCGCCCCCACGGCTCCCGAACTGCTGTACAAACCGGCTCCTGAAGTGATCGGCAAAACCCTCGCCGAAATCTTCCCAGAAGCGGAAGCTAATTTTGCCCTCGGCCACATTCGCCAAACATTGGCATCTGGGGAAACCCACAGAATTGAATACAGGATGGAAATTGGCTGCAAGTTGTTTTGGTTTGATGCCAGTATTTCGCCACTGGAGATCGATCGGGTGATGTGGGTCGCCAGAGACATTACCGCTCGCAAACACGCAGAAGCTGCACTGCAAAAGAGCGAGGAAAAGTTTCGCAACTTATTTGACGATGCTCCCATCGCGCTTGGTTTGGCAAGCGTGCGCGACTACCGCACCATCAAAGTGAATGAAGCTCACCGCCAGATGTTGGGCTACAGCGATTCGGAGTTGGCTAGCATGACTTTTAGTGAACTCACGCATCCAGAAGATTTACAAGCAGATGTAGAGGAAGTCAAGCAGTTAATGTGTGGCAATATTTCTCGCTTCCAAAGGGAAAAACGCTTGATTAAGAAGAATGGCGAGCTGATGTGGGCAAACTTGACGGTGACGCTGATCCGCGATCGCGAGGGCATTCCTCTCTACAGCATGGGGGCGATCGAAGATATCAGTTATCGTAAGCGGGCAGAAATCGAATTTCAGCAGTTAAAAGAACGCCTGCAATTTTTATTGGGTTCTAATCCGGCGGTAATTTTTACCGCCGCACCGACCGGGGAATTTTGTACTACTTACATCAGCGACAACGTTCAGACAATCGTTGGCTACGAGCCGCAAGAAGTGTTAGCTGATTCTAAATTTTGGTCGATCCGAATTCACCCGGAAGATCGGCCACAATTTCTATTAAATTTTTCCGATTTGTCCGAGGAAAACAATTGCATTTGCGAGTACCGTTTTCTACACCAAGACGGAATTTACCGCTGGCTAAGGACGGAACTAAAACTATTGGTTAACAGCAGGGGTATTCCGATCGAAATTATTGGTTATGCCGCTGATATCAGCAATTCTAAATACGCCGAACTCGCTAGGGGGCAGCAGTTCGAGCAAGAACGGCTTGTGGAGGCGATCGCCCGTCGTGTGCGCCAGTCTTTGCAATTAGAGGAAATTCTCAACACTACCGTTGCCGAACTCCAGCAAGTATTATTAGCCGATCGAGTTTTGATTTATCAAATTTTACCCAAAAGCGGCGGGCGAGTAATTGCTGAAGCCGTGGCAGAAGGATGCAGCCAACTTGTGGATAGATGTTTTGACCAAGAGGCTTTTCCGGCTGAAAGTTATCAGCTTTATTTACGAGGGCGAATTTGTGCGATCTCCGAACTAGATGAGCCGTCCCTGAAACCTTGTGTGGCCCAGTTTATGAAAGAGATTCAAGTTAGGGCAAAGTTAGTAGTGCCGATTCTTCAGCACAGCCAACTTTGGGGATTGCTAATTGCCCACCAATGCGATCGCCCTCGTGATTGGAAAGAATGGGAAATTAATTTATTTCAGCAGTTGGTGAATCAATTGGCGATCGCCATTCAGCAATCTCTACTTTACCAGCAACTGCAAGCTGAACTGAGCGATCGCAAACAAGCAGAAGCAAATTTGAAAAACTCCCTCAAAGAAAAAGAAATTTTGCTCAAAGAAATTCACCACCGCGTCAAAAACAACCTCTGCGTAGTTGCCAGTCTGTTAGAATTGCAATCGAACACAGTTGCCGACCCGCAAGTAAGCAAAATGTTTGAAGAAAGTCAGAATCGCCTTTATTCTATGGCTCTGATTCACGAAAAACTGTACCGTTCGACTAACCTAGCGCAAATTAATTTTGGCGAATATCTAGAAGATTTGGTAAGTAACTTGTTTCACTCTTACAATATTAGCAACAACCGAATTCAGTTGCAGGTATTAGCTGAGCCAATTTCCTTAAATCTTGAAACCGCTACTCCCTGCGGTTTAATTGCCAATGAATTGGTTTCAAATACCCTGAAACACGCCTTTCCTGATGGCAGAACTGGTACAGTTAGTGTAGAATGCTATCAAACGGGCGATCGAGAAATCAACCTCTTAGTTAAGGACAACGGCATTGGCTTTCCTGAAAACTTAGATTTTCGGAAAACTCAGTCGATGGGCTTTCAAGTTGTCTGCACTTTAACCGAGCAGTTAGAAGGAACCATCGAAATCTCCAGAGAATTTGGTACATCTTTTCACTTGAAATTCAACGAGTTAAACTACTTTCAAAGATTGTAATGATATGAGTTTGACAGAACAAGAAATTAATATTTTGATTGTCGAAGACGAACTGTTAATTGCTAAAAACTTATCCCCTAAATTAGAAAAATTGGGATATCAAATCGCCGATATCGTTTCTTCAGGATCGGATGCCATCCAGCGCGCCCGCGAACTAAGACCCGATTTAATTTTAATGGATATAGTTATCAAGGGCGACATTGACGGCATAGAAACAGCAGCAATAATTAATCAAGAATTAGATATACCAATTATCTATACAACTGCCTATGCCGACGACGAAACTTTGCAGCGAGCCGAAAATACTGGTTCTTACGGCTACCTGCTCAAACCTTTTAAAGAAAGAGAAATGCACGCCACTATCAAGATAGCACTGAGCAAACATCAAGAAGCAGTTAATCTGAAAAAAATAATGGCGTTAGCAGCAGAAAAAAGCGAAAATAGATCGCGCTTTATCTCAATGGCTTACCACGATTTAAACACTCCTTTAACTACTATACAGTTATCGGCTGAAATGCTAGAAGATAGCGACTTGCATACAACCCCCGGAACTACCAATAAAAATGTCGCTCGCATTAAAAAAGCCGTCAGTAATATGAGTGGGTTGCTGGAAGATTTTTTAATGCTTAGCAAAGCAGAATCAGGCAAAATCTCATTAAATTTAAATCAGATTAATGCGACGGATTTATGCAATTCTATTTTAGAAGAACTGCAACCGATAGTCACCGAAAAACACCTCGTAACTTTCCGCAGCCAAACAAATCCGCTGCACGCCAATCTCGATGCAAAACTACTGCACCACCTCCTGACTAATTTGCTTTCAAACGCCATTAAATATTCTCCAAACGGCGGCAATGTCAGTTTAGAATTAAGCTGCGAAAACCAGCAAATAATTTTGTGCGTTCGAGATGAGGGAATTGGGATGACAGCGGAATATCAAGGAAAACTATTTCAGCAGTTTGAACGGGGTGCTAATGTAGGCAAGATTAAAGGATCGGGTTTGGGACTCTGCATTGTCAAACACATAGTTGACCTGCACGGCGGTACAATAAGTGTGGAAAGTGCGATCGGCAAAGGTACTACATTTATTGTCACGCTGCCTTTGTTAGTTAGTAGTCAGTAGTCCGTAGTCAGTCGTCAGTAGTCATTAGTCATGTCCGGTAAAATAAGCACAATACTTGTAGGGGCGGGTTTCACCAACAATCTATCATCCAGACTAACAATCTACATAAACCCGCCCCCACCACGCGACAGAATTTCATCGCGGACAATTCAACGGAGAGGAGATAAAAGTATCGGGGGGGCGGGTTTATGAGATTGTAGATTACAGGCAATTATTGTTAGTGAACCCGCCCCTACAAAATTCATACAAGTCTCAATCAGGCCGGACATGATATCATTTTTAAGCAAATCGATCGGGAGACAAAAGCTCGATCGCCCTATCTTCTTCTCCCCCCGCCACATTAGCAAATCGCTCAGCCAAAGCAGGTACAATAGTCAAAGGATTGCTGAGACCCGAAAAAACGTGCAATCCAGGGCGATCGGCAATCGGCCCCACTACAGGCAAATTATCAGCGCTGAATGCCACACTACACTCGTGCCAAGTTGCCGATAAACCTGCCAAATCAGGCAAAACCTTGCCGATTCCTGTACGAATTGCCGTTTCGCTGGTTTCGCGATCGACTTTAGCATTCAAATCGCTCAAAGTGCGAGACAATTGCCCGATCCGCAAACTCCCATCATTAAACTGAATTGCACCCGAATCTAAAATCGGCGACAGCAACTCTTTACCAGGTTCATCCCAAAGAAAATCTACCTCATTTCTACTCGATTTTGCTTCCAATTCAAAACGTTTTAATACCGCAGGCATCACCAAAGTCCTGAGTTTCAAATCCACAGGTGCAGTTTCCAAAATCTCGGTGCGAGTAAAATAAACTCCCACAGAAACACCCGCGGCTTTCAGTAAACTCCGACTCCAACCTCCAGCACAAATAACCGTATTTTCGCAGGCATAACTTTCCTGTACCGTCTTGACTCCCGAAATCCGATTTCCCTCTTCTATAAACCCAATTACTTCAGCAAATTCTATAGTGCCTCCCAACCTTATAAACCCTTGACAATAAGCTTTATTTGTGGAAGTCGGCGAAATGTGACCGTGACGCACAGTCAGAGCTCCGGCGATCGCACTTTTATTCAGCAAAGGTTCCAAATCGCCCGATTCTGCAACACTCAAAAGCTGCGGAACGATCGCAAATTGCGCGTAATTAGCCGCCACTTTTTCGGCATCGGAACCCGCATCAATTGTCAGCAACAAATCCAACTCGCGAAACTCAGTATCACCAGCTAATTCCGCTGATAAATTGCGGTGGCGTTCGATACCTTCCCGACACAATTGCCGAGTTAAATCAGTCGTTCCCGACCAATAAGCCAAGCCGCCATAACTAAAACGAGTAGCATTTTGCATGGTAGCATCTCGTTCCAAAAGCAGCACAGCAAAACCTTTTTTTGCCAGTTCGTAACTCAGTGCCGCACCCGTAATGCCACCGCCGACAACAATCCAATCGTAACTTTTCATGGGCAACTCAAAGGGAATGAAAATATCATGCTTAGATTTTAGCTTACGTTTTTTCGGCACCACTCGAAAAACCTCTACCTACAGGAAGAGGCTGCCTGCGATCGCCCTAACTGAAACTTCCACCCGTCGGGAGATGTTTAGGTAGAGATATTTTTCGTTCAATAGTAGGAATTAGAGTCAGCAAAAAATTAGAAATACCAGAGAGGTTTTTATGAGTATCGACAAACCAGGCAAAGATATGGAGCGCACGGTCAATCCGGGCGATCGCATTTCCGACAAACCGCAAACCATCGAAGAAAAAGCCCAGCAACTGGCGGTAGACCACGTACCCGACATCACGGGAGATGTTGTTACAGTTCCAACTTATGTGATCGTAGAAGAACCGGATGGGGAAAAGAAAGCTTTGCACCACGTCAAAGACGCCGACGAAATTTCCGACGTAATTCGGCAGGCCCGCGTTGACGAAAATGGTGAGCGGGTTTGGGATTAAGTTCAATCCAATAAAAACGGCTTTGTTGTACAAAAGTTATCAGAGAAATCATGGAAACAAATCCCAGAAATAGTACGCCCTATCCCAATCTTCCGCCGATTCTCGAAAGTGACGACGCAGAGTACCGCGACGCCGGCATTACGAGTACGCTTTCAATTGCAGGCCATCCCATCCACCCCATCATCGTCATCTTTCCGGTAGCCTTTTTAGTAGGAGCAGCGGGCACGGACATCGGTTATTGGCTGACAAGCGATCCGTTTTGGGCGAGAGCTTCGGTTTGGCTGATGGGTGTCGGTTTTGCTGCGGGGATTTTGGCCGCAATCACAGGCTTTTTAGATTTTTTCAAAGTTAAAAGAGTGCGCGATCGCAGTGCCGGTTGGTTGCACATGGGCGGCAATGTGGCGGTTATGGTACTTACCCTGATTAACCTGGTGTTGCGACAAGGAAATCCGGCTGAGCCGATCGTATATACAGGTTTAGCAATATCGATCGTCGTGGCAGCCTTGCTGGGCATTACAGGCTGGTTCGGCGGCGAACTAAGTTTTCGCCACAAAATCGGCGTCATCGGCCCTACGAGTCATAATTCCTAGGTGTCTGACCATTTCTAGTAGGGACTTCACTCCCTCTTCATTGGATAATTTAGGACTAAAGTCTTGACTACAAACTTAAAGATTGTCCCAGCCAATTGAGATAAGCATCGCTGCCAGCGATAATAGGAATAGCAATAATTTCGGGAACTTCATAGGAATGGAGTTCCTGAACTTTTGTTTTTAAAGCCTCAAATTTAGCCAAATCAGTTTTAATCAGCAACTGCCATTCTGACTCGGCATGAATCTCGCCTTGCCAAGTATAAATAGAGCGAATTGGCGACAAACTCACACAAGCAGCCAGCTTGTGTTCAACTAGAGATTTCGCGAGATTCTCCGCCTCCGCCTCCGATGCAGCAGTTACCAGCACCACCCCAAAATTAATTGTCATAACGATTTTAGATTTTAGATTAAAGAATTGATTTCAACTCATATGTTGCACCATTCTCAATTAGCTTTTTATGAACAGGCAAGATGCCTGTTCCACAAGAAAATTTATATTTTGTGGAACAGGCATCTTGCCTGTTGCTGACAATGGTGCAAGATATCATTTTCAACAGAAAACCTTGAGCTTAGTCACTTGTAGGGAAACGGCCCAGGCTACCTCCGGCGCGGATATCTGCCACGTTTAATAATTATAGGACTTACGCACCGATGCCGAGAAACCGGGTTTTTCAACCAAAATACTTGGTTTAAACTGAGATATTGCACTATTCTCAATAAGCCTTTTATGGGCGGGCAGGATGCCCACCCCACAAGAAAATTCACTCTTTGTGGAACAGGCATCTTGCCTGTTCTTGAGAAATGTGCAAGATGTAAGTTTAAACCCTAAATCTCGGTAAAAAAACCCGGTTTCTTTGTGCGCGAGAGCGTCGATTGATTTTAAAGCAGTGCGAGCGGGACGCTGACACTCACCTATAATTGCGTAGTTACCAGATTTGATATTCCCAATTACCAATTCCCCATTCCCCATTACCCATTTTTAATTTCCGTAACTTCCCAAGAATTGACTCTGCCCGCCCCAGCTAAAGAAAAATAGCGCCTAGTAGATTCCGGCAAAATAGCTCCAGCCAACAAAGCATTATCTAAATTAGCTCCTATTAACGTCGCCTCGCTCAAATCTGCCGCCATCAAATCTGCTTGACACAGCTTTGCCCAATTCAGATTTGCCCCTCTCAAACAACTTCCCCTCAACTTAGCCCCGGTTAAGTTTGCACCCGCCAACTTCACCCCCCGCAACTGAGCCGCGCTGAAATTCGCCCCCGCCAAATTCGAGCCTTCCAAATTAGCTCCCATTAGTTTAGCTTCGCTCACGTTAACGCCGCTTAAATCTGCACCGCAGAGATTCACCCCTGCCAACTGCGCTCGCCGCAAACTGACTCCTGTTAATTGAGCTCCAAAAAGTTTTGCACTATTGAGCCTTGCACCGTAAAGGTTTGCCCACTTAAAATTAGCAGCAGTCAGATTCGCGCCCAGCAAGTTAACTAATTGCAAGTCGGCGCTGCACAAATTCGCATTCCACAACACAGCACCCCGCAGGTTGGCGCCAGTTAAAGTTGCGCCGCTTAACTTTGCTCTCGGCATTTTTGCTTTTACCAAAAAAGCACCGCTGAGATTGGCTTTTGTCAAATCTGCACCTGAGAGTTGGGTTTCACCCATTTTGGCAAAACTCAGATTAGTTCTGTGCAGCAGTGCACCTTTGAGTGTTGCTTTGGTGAGAAACGCTCTACTGAGGTTGGCCCCGGAAAGATTAGCTCGCGAAAGGTTGACTCCGATTAAGATTGCTCCGCTGAGGTCTTTCCCGCTGAGGTCGGCTCCAGTAAAGTCTCTTTCTCCTTTTTCGTAATTGTTGAGCAGTTCGCTAACTTCCATAGGGCGTGATACCTTCTATGATTGGGGGGGTTTCGATCGAGAAATCTCTAATCTTAAGGTTGTTTCAGAAATTAGACTGTTTCAGAAATTAGACTGTTCCAGCGTTTGCCTCAAACGGTATAAATCCCAATAACATCACTTTCTGTTTAAAGGCAATCTCTTAATAAAGATTTTATATCTTCCACGGGGTAGCGATCCCGCTTTCGGTATTTTTGAATTAAAAATTAATGTTTCTTGACATAGATAGTCATTGCTTAACGATCGACCGTTATATCAAATCCGTTAGCATCGGAATAGTAAATTCCAGTTCACTGTTCACTGTTGACTGTTCACTGTCAACAGTGAACCGTCAACCGTCAACATCATTCCGGTGTAACCGGAAATGATATTATTCGCAACTTCAGGCGCAGCGTGCCCTTGAATCCTGCGGGAGGTTGCCAGGAACTCAAGGCCCTCTTGAGATCCTCTACGGCGTCTGTTGCTTGCAGCGTCGAGGTTTTAGTGTCGATAGCCAATCGGGCAACGCGGCCGTCTTGTACCAATAACTTCCATACCGTTTCACCGCTAACCCCCGCCGGGAGATTAACAGATTGCAGGTATTGAGTCAAATCCGCGATCGCCCCTGCATCCAACCCTTCGACGCTAACTACTTGCAGGCGAGAAGCCTTTGGCTGCGATGGTTGCAACTCACCGTAACCTCGCGGCGGCGCCATAGCAGGAGCTGGACTCACCGGTGCCGAGTTGCGATTCGAGGTAACGCTGCGAGTGCCGCCTCTAGTTGGCTCTGCCCCCTCCGACTGGAAAATACCCTCATAGTTGACACCCTGCGGCAATTCTACAGGCACTTGCACTCGACGACGAGTTCCATCTGCTTCGACTCGCACTTCTTCGCTCACAGCCACAAAAGCCGTGTATTCCGACAGCAAGCGATAAGTCAGAGCAGTATTAGTCACAGATTCCACTAGAGATTTAGTCTCGCCACCAAACATTTGATTCATTAAATCTTTAATGCGCGATCGCCCCCAAAGTTGAGCTACCGCCGGATTGCCAAAATCCGTAGCGGTTGCTGCGACTGAAGTAGACTCCCGCTGCCGCCCGCCGGATTGAGCAAAATTAACCGGTAAAACTTGCTCGTAAGCTTTGCCGCCCGCAAGAGTGCCGCGGATGCGAAGTTGGCCGGCGGCTCGATCGGTCTTTTTGCCAAACAAAACCAGCGGCCCACTCGCAAACAAGTCTGGCGGTGCGATCGGATAAATCTCCGGTTTTTCCCCCATTCCTTCCCAACTAATTTGAATATTAGTCAATACCGGACGATTAATTTGACTAAAAAACTTTTCTGCTGCTTCTGCTGACGGTTCATCTTGACGAATTACTTGAGACGTGCCTCTTCCCACTTCCGCCAAACGGTTGAGCAAAAACCGATTCACCGAACCGCCAACACCAAAACTATAAAGTCGATTTCCCGGTTTCAGACTCTGCTGAACCAGAGCCAGCACTTCATTTTCATTACCAATGTAACCATCCGTAATTAATACAATACTCCGCAGCCTTCCCGTAGCCGCCGCCGGAAAATTCATCACTGCTTGAATCCCGTTAAGCAGTTCACTTCCTCCGTTAGCCTGCAACTTTTCGATATAATTAATTGCGCTTTGTCGATTTTCTGCCGTATTCGCTAAAGGAGTAGTTGAAAGCGCTTGCGTAGTGTTGGCAAAATCAATAATAGTAAAAGTATCGTTGGGATTCAGTCCTTGGATGAAGCGGCGCATCAACTCCTTAGATTTTGCTAGTGGTTCGCCCTTTTGAGAACCGGAAGTATCCATCAGAAACACGACATCTTTAGGTACAATTTCATTAGTTTGGTAGTTTAATGCCGGAATCAAATAAGTAGCAAAATGACCGCCCCGCTGGTCGGATTGAGTCAAGACAGTTGAGCGCGTATTTTCGCCCGCCACTCGATAGCGCAAAATTAAATCTTTATTGGGAATTGTGTCAGAATTGGCTAATTGTACTTGCACAATATTTCCCCTGCGGTCAGTTGTAATTTGATGGGAAGTAGAGCGGACATCGCCGATCGCAACTCCGGCATCTATTTCTACCGAAACAGCAATATTGTGACCCGATCGCGTTCCCGGAGGCAAGACAGGCGGGTTAATGCGATCGGCACCAGAACGATCGCCCCCCCTTAGCAAGGGGGGGTTGGGGGGGGTCGAATTTCTCGAAATATAGCGCGGCCCTACCACCATTGGAAACACAAATTCGTAATCGCCGCCGACAAACTTGAGACTTTCGGTGTAGCGAATCGTAACTTCAATTTTTTCTCCCGGTTTGATATTAGCCAGAGACTGAGTAAAAATATTATCGCGTTCTTGTTCCAACAAACCTGCACTCCGGCCTTGCTTTCTGGCTTGTTCGTACATTTCCAAAGCTTCCTCGCGGCGTTTGATATCAGCTTTAATAATTCGTGAGCCTATTTTAATTTCCATATCATCCACCGCCGCTTCATCGGGCAAAGGAAATACATAAACAGCTTCTATAGATTCGGGAAAAGGATTTTCAAACTTCTGAACAACTTCGACGCGGGAGATATTGCCAGCTATTTTGGCTTTAACTTCCGTCTGCTTGAGAGGAAAGACTTGTTCTGAGGTCGTATTGGGAGTTTTGACGAACAAACCGCCGACAGGACACCGATTTTGTGGCGATCGTCCGCCATTGCAATTAACATCGTTACTAGCGAGGATTTTCGGCGACACAGACGAATAATTTTCCCCAAGAGCCTTGGCCCGCGCCCCATTGGGAGCGAGCCACGCGCCGCACTCGTTAGCGAAGCCCTCGAAGAGGATCGCCGCGATCAATGCGATACCAGCAGAAAGCAACCGTTGAGGGGATAGAACGCAGACAAACTTCATAGCTGTTGTTTTTAGCAGACTTGAGGTGCTTTGTTTACCATGACTTTACCCTTTGCAAAACGTTCCTGAGTTAGCTTTTTGGGAAAAATGAAGAAACGGGCTGCACAAACGAGCAGGTTTGGTCGATCCTCTTCGAGGGCTTCACCAACGGGCGATCGAGCCCAACCTGCAAGATTGTATAATTAAGTTAGACGACAGTTAAATAGCTCTAACCGAAACCCCTGAAACCCTAATAAATTGTAATTACCATGAATTTTATCAACCCCAAAACCGACTTTGCCTTTAAAAAAATATTCGGCTCGGATGACAGTAAAGACATTTTGATTAGTTTCTTAAATGCTCTCCTCTACGAAGCACAGCCCGTTATCGAAGATTTAGAAATTATCGACCCCTATTTAGCTCCAAACATTAAAGGCATCAAAGATACTTACTTGGATGTTAAAGCCAAGATTACTGGTGACAAAACTGTGATTATTGAAATGCAGGTTTTGAATGTAGAATACTTTCAGCAGCGGGTTTTGTATAATGCAACTAAAACTTATTCAATGCAGCTAAGCACAGGAAGTGGCTACAGCAATTTAAACCCTGTGATTGCTCTGACAATTACAGATTTTAAAATGTTTGAGAATATGGACACAGTGATTTCGCACTTCATCTTCAAAGAAAAGACATTTTTAGTAGATTATCTAGCGGATCAATTTGAGCTGGTATTTGTGGAGTTACCAAAATTCAACAAGGGACTAGATGAATTAGAAACCTTGACCGATAAGTGGATATACTTCATGAAAACAGCTCAAGCTTTACAGTCTGTTCCAGAAGAATTGGAAAATGTACAGGAACTGAAACAGGCTTTTAAAATTGCCAATAGAGCGAATCTAAATGCTCAGGAACTAGATGATTTAGAGAAGCGAGAAATCTTCATTCAAGACCAGCGTGGCTCCATTAGTCTAGCTACCAAAATAGCCCTTGCAGAAGGTATCGAGCAAGGTATCGAACAAGGTATCGAGCAAGGTATCAAACAAGGGAATTTGCGATTAATTACTCGCCAGTTGGAACGTAGTGTAGGCGCACTGTCGCCGGAGATCCAAGCCTGTATAAGTCAGTTATCCGTTGAGGAATTAGAGAGTTTAGGAGAGGCTGTATTAGACTTTGCCACCTTGTCAGATTTGACAGCTTGGTTGCAAGCACATAACAATCGTCAATAATTTGGTCAAATGGGTGTAGGGGCAATCCCCCGTGGTTGCCCTTATGGATTACCTATGTCACATTTGAGTCTGACCTGACATTGAAGCATCTAAAGTCGAAAATCCTATGAGCAAATTTGTGTTTGTGACTGGCGGCGTGGTTTCCAGCATCGGCAAGGGAATTGTCGGTGCTTCCTTGGGCCGCCTATTAAAGTCGCGGGACTATTCTGTCTCGATTTTGAAGCTAGACCCCTATATTAACGTTGACCCCGGCACTCTGAGCCCGTTTCAGCACGGAGAAGTCTTTGTCACGCAAGACGGTGCGGAAACTGACCTGGATTTGGGGCACTACGAGCGTTTTACCGATACTTCCATGTCTCGCCTCAATAGCGTCACCACGGGTTCCATTTATCAAGCGGTGATCAACAAAGAACGCCGCGGTGAGTATCAGGGGAGCACGGTGCAGGTGATTCCGCACATCACTAACGAGATTAAAGAGCGAATTCACCGGGTAGCAAAAAATACTAATCCCGATGTGGTGATTACGGAAATTGGCGGAACGGTGGGAGATATTGAATCTTTGCCGTTTTTGGAGGCAATTCGCCAGTTTCGCAAGGATGTCGGCCGGCAAAATGTTGTGTATATGCACGTCACGCTGATACCTTGGATTCCTTCGGCTGGGGAGATGAAAACTAAACCGACTCAGCATTCGGTGAAGGAATTGCGATCGATCGGCATTCAACCAGATATTTTAGTCTGTCGGTGCGATCGCCCGCTGTCTTTGGGCATGAAACAGAAATTGTCGGAATTCTGCAACGTCCCCGAAGAATGTGTCATCACCGCTCAAGATGCTAAAAGTATCTACGAAGTGCCGCTGATGATGGAACAGGAAGGTTTGGCCCAACAAACCCTCAATTTGCTGCAACTCGAACATCGCCAGCCAGATTTGCATCAGTGGCAAACTTTAGTCAACAGGCTTTACAGTCCCAATCACAAAATTGATATTGCTTTAGTTGGCAAATACGTGCGGTTGAACGATGCTTATCTTTCGGTGGTCGAAGCTTTGCGGCACGCGGCAATTGCGATCGGCTGCGACCTGAATTTACACTGGATTAACTCAGAAGATTTAGAATCGGGAAACCTCGATAATTATCTCAAAGGTATCAACGGCATTGTTGTACCGGGAGGTTTTGGGGTTCGGGGAGTTGACGGCAAAATAGCGGCGATCGAATATGCTAAACACCACAAAATTCCATTTTTGGGATTGTGTTTGGGGATGCAGTGTGCTGTGATTGAATGGGCGCGCAACATCGCCCAACTACAGGATGCCAACAGCGCTGAATTTAACCCAGATACAGCAAATCCGGTAATTAATTTATTGCCAGAACAGCAAGATGTAGTCGATTTGGGCGGTACAATGCGACTGGGTTTGTATCCGTGCCGTGTCAACCCAGACACGCTAGCTTTCAAACTTTATCAGAAAGAAGTGATTTACGAGCGGCACCGCCATCGGTACGAATTTAACAACGCCTACCGCAATCTTTTCTTAGAATCAGGTTATGCAGTCTCCGGTACATCTCCAGACGGCCGATTGGTAGAAATGATCGAATTTCCCAACCATCCCTTTTTCATAGCCTGCCAATTTCACCCCGAATTCCAATCTCGACCTAGCGCCCCCCACCCATTGTTTCAAGGGTTTATCCAGGCCGCTAGCATCCAGGGAAAGCAGGATGTTTTAGAAGATGAGGGTCGCGACTTGGTGGCTGGGAAAGTTGTCGCAAACTGATCTCATATCATGTGCGATCGATTAGTTCTGATATATTAGATGTCTGTAGGGGCGGTTCCGAGTAGACAATATTCAAATCGCCCAGACAATCGACATTACAAAACCCACCCAACAGACCAATAGGATTTGATAGGGGTCGCACTTACCGGACTAGATATCGGGCAGCATTCTCAACGAGTGAAAAACCTCCCCCCCAACCCCTATGCTAGGGCTGGGGGGCTAGTACCACAAGGGAGAAGGCAGAAGGCAGAAGGTAAAAATGCAATACGGTTCAGTTAAGCTCGATCCCCCCTAACCCCCCTTAAAAAGGGGGGGACAAGAACTTACTCAAAGTCAACCCCTACTCCCCTTCTTAAGGGGGATTTAGGGGGATCTCCGAGGAATAAATAGTTTTAACTGAACCGTATTGGGTAAAAATGCTGATATTTTTACTTAACTTTTTACGGATTTCAAGGGTGATACCAGTTTCAAAAAAAAAATGCAACTGTAGGCAACTTCCAAACCCCGATAGTCATCAGTCATGCCCAATCTAAAATCTAAAATCTAAAATCTAAAATGGTATGAGTTGTCAAATTATCCTAAAATACCAGGAAACACCGGTTTGAGGAGGCTTTGTGGCTTATTGGAGCAAAATTACTTATGAGAAAAGTACATACATAATTGACCTTGACACTATAAGTGCTTTTTCTAGCGAACTGGATAACAAGCGTATCACCTTTTGGCTGCCTAATAGCAGTCAGCCGATTATCCTCAATCCCCAAGGCAATTCTGAGGCTTACAAGCAAGTTCTCGATTACCTAAAAAAAACCATCGATCGCAATTCTAGAGGTTCGTGGATTAAAATTAATTATGACCGCAAAGAATTTGCGATCGATATGAGTCGAATTAGCTCTTTTGCTTGCGAACAGAACGGTCGGCTAAGCTTTTGCCTGCCTGACAGCGCAACTAATATTATTATCCTGCGCCAAAGCAACCCGGA
The DNA here is from genome assembly GCF_036700475.1 of Microcoleus sp. T2B6. Taxonomy (NCBI): domain Bacteria; kingdom Bacillati; phylum Cyanobacteriota; class Cyanophyceae; order Oscillatoriales; family Microcoleaceae; genus Microcoleus; species Microcoleus sp. T2B6. The sequence continues at coordinate 30,403 of NZ_JAUBOZ010000027.1, forward strand.
AACTTATCAAGAAATTCAGGAATACATTAAAAATACGACTGGACAATCTCTGCCATGAAGAAGTCATTAGTCAGTAGTCAGTAGTCAGTAGTCAGTAGTCATTAGTCATTAGTCATTAGTCATGAGTCATTAGTCATTAGTCATTAGTCATTAGTCATTAGTCATTAGTTTAGAAGCATGAACAATGAAGGAGACTATGTTTAGTAACTCCTCACCTTCCTTCTATTTTTTTTTAGCTAAAGTGCTTAGGTTGCACTCTAATTTTAGTAAAAAAGCGCAGTAAAATGCGCTGTTTTTTTAAATTTTAACTATTGAACAAGCTGCCAAGCTAATTTGGCTGCCCCTACCATGCCTGCTTGATTGCCCAATTCAGCAACCAATAACTGCAAATCTTCGCGAGAACTCGGCAGTACACGTTGCTCAATTTCTTCTCGAACCTTCGGCAAGAAAAATTCTGCACCTGCACTAATTCCACCGCCGATAATAATAGCTTCCGGCGTCAAGATATAAATGAGACTTGCCAAACCGATACCCAGATAGCGCCCGTAATTTTGCCAGAATTCTAAAGCTTTGGCATCTGCCGACTTAGCTAGATTTGCTAATTCTAGCGGTTCCAAACCCGTTTCTCGGCGAATTGCTTGCACCGAAACGTACTGTTCTAAAGAACCGCGATTGCCGCTGTTGCACTCCGGGCCGTCGGGATTTATAGTAATCAATCCTAGTTCTCCGGCCGCGCCTTGATGACCTACAAATAGTTTGCCGTCTAGGATAACTGCGCCGCCGACTCCTGTACCTAAAGTTATTAAAATTAGGTCTTTAAATTGCCTTCCTGCGCCCAACCAAGCTTCTCCCAATCCGGCACAGTTGGCATCATTTGCTAATATTGTCGGCAGTCCGGTTTTAGCTTCCAACCAGTCAGCTAGGGGGACGTTATGCCAGTTTTTGAGGTTAATTGCTACTCTCGCTATGCGGCCGGCGGCGTCTGCGGGGCCTGGAGTACCGATGCCGATCGCACTTACACCATTTTCGACCGGATTAAGTTGTAAAATAGCATCGGTCATTGTAGCTAAAACGGCTTCTGGCGTTGCGGGTTGAGGGGTGGGGACAGTTAAGGATTGGTGACAAATGCCGTCTTCGCTAAATCTGCCGAGTTTAATTGCGGTTCCGCCTAAGTCAATGCCGATTACTTGTGTCATTCAATTTGGGTTTGGGATGGAAGAATTTGCGATTAATCCTAATAGGATAAATATTTTGTGTTATCCGCCTTGGCACCTTACAAATTCAGTGTTTAGTGAGGACTGAAGTCCTAAAAGTCCTATTTTAGTGTATAATAATTAGCGACGAAAACTGCGCTTAATTCTCAATAGTATCATACAGATCGCAATACCTAGCAAAAATTAGGGAGACAAGCGAGTTCGCCTATTTAATTTCGCCTAACTTACGTTGCGCTACCTCTCGGTTGTGCAAAGCATCGTGATAATCTGGTTGGAGAGCAATTGCCTGGGTATAAGATGCGATCGCCTCTTCAAATCTTCCTAAATTATACTGCTCATTCCCTCTCTCGCACCACGCTTTCGCCTCTACATTAACTTCCGATTCTGCCTCCGCAGCCTCAGCGCCTCTGCGGTTCACTTCCCCAGAAAAACCCAAACCATCCCCAACAAACACCGCCTCAATCACCCTCCCCTTTGTCTCCTCTTCCTCAACCTCCGGCAGCGGAAACCGTGTCAATATCTCCCGCCCAATTTGCCGCGCCACCTCTGACAATTCCCCACTGCCAATTCTACCTAACAATACCAGCCGCTGCGCTAATTCCTGAAGCGATGCCACCGCATCCGTAGGGGCGGTGCCCCCGTGCCCGCCCTCCTCAAACAATCTTTTCCCAAACCGTCGCAGCCAAGCAGCCAATTCACCATCTTTAAGGCGTTTTGCGATTAAGAATCCCGCTACATCTCCTCGACTCCAGCCGGCATTCACCCCTTCGAGAATTTCCATGAATTTCGATTCGTATTCCGCGTCAGTTAATGTTGGGCGGATGGCGGTATTTCCCGAAGGCGGGGAGGGTTTGCTTGGGGTTCCGAACAGCCGCTGAATTAGCCGTTTGAAGAATTGCAGAATTTTGTTGAGCATTTGTGAGGTTGCGAAGGTGGGGTATTTTCTATTTTATAGCAATTATCAAAAGTAGCATTGCATATAGATTGTCCGCGATATCTGTAGGGAGACGGCACTGTTGTGTCCGGGATTGCGACGCACAGCAAACAATCACATGAATAGGACTTACGCAATCATCCCAGGTATGGGGGCAACCGGGCGTGGGTTTTGCCCCTACAAAACACTATATATTGAGGCTGTGCGTAAGTCCTGATGAAGTAGAATTAATCTACTTTAAAAGCGGATAATACAGTTCTCCAGTTGAGTTGATATAACCGGCCCGATCGCCCGCTAAATCCCCCGTTCCCATAAATACATCAACTCTCCCCGCCCCTTTAATTGCACCGCCCGTATCCTGATCCAAAACGTACCGATTCACGGCATTTTGTTCGAGTTGTCCCGCCGCATTCGGATAAGGGAGTTTTGTACTAATTAATGCTAGTGCACCGGGTGGCATTAAAGCTTTGTCGGTGGCGATCGACCTTTCGGCAGTTACTGGCACTCCAATGCTTCCTGTGGCTGGAGCTCCATTACTATCCCGGAAGAATACAAAGCTTTCATTTTTCGGCAAATATTTGTTCATATCTGCGGGAAAGTTGGTAAAATATTCCCTTAGTTTCGGCAAAGTTAACTCTTCTAAAGTAAACTTTCCGTCTTTAACTAATTCTCGCCCGACTCCTGTATAACTGTGACTGGTTTTGCCTGCAAAACCGACGGTCATCTCGCTACCATCTGTTAGTTGCAATCTCGCAGAACCTTGGACGTGCACGAGAAATGCTTGGAATCGATCCCGCAACCAAACTAATTCTAATCCTCGCAGCAATCCTTTACTTGCCTGCAAAGCATCTGCGCCTTCTAATTGCAATCTTGTCGGGTGAGGTTTCGGCCAAGATGCCATGTTTGGCGGCATCCGGTACAGGGGATAACGGTATTCGGAATTCGGCGTGCGAGATGCTGCGTAAGTCGGCTCGAAATAACCTGTAAATGCGACTGTTCCCTTGCCATCTTTGCCCGTGGATTTGTAAAATACAAACTCGCGCTTGACAGATTCCTGAAGTTGTGCTGGGGTTGTGGAACTGACAACTAATTGGCGGAATCGATCGAGGGAACGGCGGACTCGATCGCGCGTAACTCCTGCTACTGGATAGCGGCTGTAAGCAGTGGCGGCGGCCGATGTATTGAGATAGCGGAGGCTGTGGTCGATCGACTTTAACAGCAATTCTTTATCGCCCGGTTTGCCATTTTCGCCCCAGATTTGAGCGTCAAAGGCGATCGACTCCAACCCACTCGCTTGTAATTGATTTACACTCATTGGTTGCAGGGGCGGGGCTGCAACGGCGGGCACCGAAAAAGCGATCGCCAAAACGCAACAGGCAATGGCTAATAGCTGATAGCGAAAAATCTTGCTCAATTTCCAATCTTCCCTACTGAATTGATTATTTTCCTTATTCATCGAATCGTTCGACGCTAGAAGTAAATATCGGTTCTACGCGAATTGCGAGAACGCTGGTAGGCCGAACTACCATGTATTCGCCTTGAATATTTTTAATCGGGACATTAAGAAATTCTCTTGAATCTTGTTTCGGCACCAGCGTACTGCTGTACCACTTTTGAAAATCTTGCAGCGTTGCGAAACGCACTTCTTCGCGGTGGCCGCCTTCAAGCAGCAGGTGCACGGAATATTCGCTGGGTGTTCTAGGCATAGCAGATGGGGAGAGTTGTTGGAGGACAATCTAAAATCTCAAATCTCAAATCTCAAATTGATGTGGTTGCCCTCAAGCAGCAGGTGCATGGAATATTCGCACTTGAGTTCTAGGCATATCTTTATTTTTGATTTTTGATTTTAAGCTTTTGGAACGATTCCATATTTTACATCTTCCTCGGCGCATTCCCTCATCTAGTAGGTTGGGTTGAGGGAGGGGGAGACGGGAGAGGGGGAGAGGGGGAGAGGGGGAGAAGGGGAGACGGGCAGGGCTGTTTCATTCTCTTGTAGGGGCAGCCCCCCGTGGCTGCCCCAATCTCTAAAACACGAGCAAATCGTGGATGGGGAGGGTAGGCACGGGGAGTAGGGGTAGCACTACAAGAGTCAAAATCATCGTTTTCTTGAGAATGAAACAGCCCTGGGGAGAAGGGGAGGGTGGGAGAGACCAGAGAGTTGTTGCAGGAAAATCTCAATCTAAAATCTAAAATCTAAAATCGATTGAGTTGTTGCAGGAAAATCTCAATCTAAAATCTAAAATCTAAAATCTAAAATCAATTGACGGCGGCCCCCATCTGCGGCTACGCTGTGAAAATAAGGCTGCTTTCCTCAAAGAGAAAGCAGCCCGCGTCGCTCAAAAATCTAGTTGCACTGCCCAAAGCTGCTACCAACAGCAATGGACAGCTAACCGCCAAACTGATTACGGCAGTATGGAGGCTAGTTGAGAATTTTAACATTCTCTGTAGCCGCCCTGCTCTGTGTTAACGTGCGGGGCGGCTGGGTTTTTGGGTTTTCCTAGAAAACCAAAAACCAGGAGACCATATTATGTCACAGGAATTCGTGCCTGACGATAACTTATCCGCGCGTCCAAATGACGACTCAGCAGTATCGGAACAGGAAGTCGTGCGGATAACGGTTGTCGGTTCCCGCGCAGCCGTGTTAGAAACCATCCACACCTTGTACCGACTGGGATTTGCGGCTGTTGGCGATTGGAGTCCGCCACAGCGAGGCGCACAGCCGGGACAAGTTATAAGCGTACTCATTCGCCGATCGCGCAAAGCCCAAAAATAGGCTGAAATACGCTAGGGACACGACACCGTGCCTTTCGTCGTGTCAACAAACACGTTAAACCCGCAGTCCGACAGGGGTTGAAACCCCTGCCTCAAAACTCAAGTCCTCGCTATGAGGACTCAGAAGAAGACTTTTAAACTCATTAGTCCTCTTGAGAGGACTTTAGCTATTAGACAGGGAATTCATTCCCTGGCGGACTGACGGGCGGGTGGGAGGACTGGCGGACGATGGGCTTAAGTTGACACGCTTTGCACAAGGTATTGCCGTGTCCTCCATCGCCGTGGCTACATGGCTATATCTACGATTGTCACATCCTCCGAGGGCGATGGCGTCCCGGCCCGCAAGATACGGGAAATTTCATCATCCAACCCGGTTAATTCTACCCGTTCCCCACAGTCAGGACACGCCTTGGCCGAAGTCTCTACAATGATTAATGTGGCGGAATACAGGGATTGTGTATTTTAGAACACGATTTGACCGCAACACTTAAAATAGTCTTGATTTACCGATCGACTGCACCCTTTTCTCATCAATATTTCTGGTTAGCTGGGGGTGTCTGTGGGCCGGAGTTCCGAGGTTCTGCTTCCAAAAGGCTGATAATGGTGCACAATTTCAAATTAACAACAAAACTTGCACTATTTTGAGTAAGCTTTGGGGGGAACAGCTTAGAAAGCCTGTTTCTAAGACTGATGCAAAATATCAAATTAATCCTCCACCTTGTCCAATTACTAATTACGAACCTATGCCCCGTCGTCAAGACTTAAAAAAGATTCTTCTTATTGGTTCCGGCCCAATTGTTATCGGTCAAGCGTGCGAATTTGACTATTCAGGAACACAAGCTTGCAAAGCTTTGCGAGAAGAAGGTTTTGAAGTAGTGTTGGTGAATTCCAACCCGGCAACGATTATGACCGATCCGGAAACTGCCGATCGCATTTACATCGAACCTCTAACGCCAGCCATCCTCGAACAAATCATCGCTAAAGAAAGACCTCAAGCAGTTTTACCGACTATGGGCGGTCAAACTGCGCTAAATTTAGCAGTAGCAGTCGCTAAAAATGGCGTTTTAGAAAAATACAACGTCGAGTTGATTGGTGCTAAGTTGCCAGCAATTGAAATGGCAGAAGATCGACTATTATTTAAGGAAGCGATGGCGCGAATTGGGGTCGCAGTTTGCCCTTCGGGAATTGCCAACACTCTCGACGAAGCCAAAGCAATTGGTCACCAAATCGGCAGTTATCCGTTAATTATTCGTCCTGCTTTTACAATGGGCGGCACGGGAGGCGGCATTTCTTACAATCAAGAAGAATTTGAAGAAATGGCACAAGGCGGGATTGATGCCAGTCCAGTATCGCAAATTTTGATCGAACAATCTTTGATTGGTTGGAAAGAGTACGAACTCGAAGTAATGCGGGATTTGGCAGATAATGTGGTGATTATTTGTTCGATCGAGAATCTCGACCCGATGGGCGTCCACACCGGCGATTCTATCACCGTCGCCCCGGCGCAAACTCTCACAGACAAAGAATATCAGCGCCTGCGGGATGCTTCGGTGAAAATTATTCGCGAAATCGGAGTTGAAACCGGCGGTTCCAATATTCAATTTGCCGTCAATCCTGTCAACGGAGATTTCATCGTTATTGAAATGAACCCTAGGGTTTCCCGTTCCTCCGCCTTGGCCTCGAAAGCAACTGGTTTCCCTATTGCCAAAATGGCTGCAAAATTAGCGGTAGGTTACAGTCTAGACGAAATTTCCAACGATATTACCAAGAAAACTCCGGCGTCTTTTGAGCCGACAATTGACTACGTGGTGACGAAGATTCCCCGATTTGCCTTTGAAAAGTTCCCCGGTTCCGAACCGACTCTGACAACGCAAATGAAGTCAGTTGGGGAGGTAATGGCGATCGGGCGCAGCTTCAACGAATCGTTCCAAAAAGCCCTGCGGGGATTGGAAACAGGCCGCGCGGGTTTCGGGTGCGACAAACCGGAAAAGTTACCGAGTTTGGAACAAATTCGCGCCGGATTGCGGACGCCAAATCCCGATCGCATTTTTACAGTTCGCCACGCGATGATGATGGGAATGTCGGTGGAAGATATCTTCGAGTTCACAGCAATCGATCCTTGGTTTTTGGATAAAATGCAGGAATTGCTGGAAACTGAGAAGTTCTTGAAACGAACCCGGTTGGAACAGTTCACAAAAGAGACAATGTTTGAAGTTAAGCAGTTGGGTTTTAGCGATCGCCAAATTGCTTACGCCACCAAAACATCGGAAGATCAAGTCCGCGCTTACCGCAAACAGTTAGGCGTAATTCCGATTTACAAAACCGTCGATACCTGTGCCGCTGAATTTGAAGCGTTTACACCGTATTATTATTCCACCTACGAAGCGGGAGCGGCAATTTGGGAATTGGGCGATGAAGAAAAGAAAGTTTCGCCTGTGGGCCACAGTCTCGCGCCGGAGTCGGAAGTTTTGCCTTCTACCAAACGAAAAGTGATGATTTTAGGTGGCGGGCCGAACCGGATCGGACAGGGAATTGAGTTTGATTACTGCTGCTGTCACGCTTCCTATTCCCTAGGAGAAGACGGCTTTGAGACAATTATGGTCAACTCGAACCCGGAAACGGTTTCGACGGATTACGATACGAGCGATCGCCTGTATTTTGAACCGCTAACAAAAGAAGATGTTCTCAACATCATCGAAGCCGAAAATCCAGAGGGAGTAATTATTCAGTTTGGCGGACAAACCCCGCTGAAATTAGCGCTGCCTTTACAAAAAGCTCTCGAAAATCACCCCGATGTACAAACAAAAATCTGGGGAACTTCGCCGGATTCCATTGATACTGCTGAAGACAGGGAGCGATTTGAAAAGATTCTGCGGAAATTGGATATTCAGCAAGCTGCTAACGGTTTAGCCCGTAGTTTTGAGGATGCTTTAATAGTAGCTCAACGCATCGGTTATCCGGTAGTGGTGCGACCGAGTTACGTGTTAGGCGGGCGAGCAATGGAAATTGTTTATTCCGATACGGAATTGGAACGTTACATGACCTATGCCGTGCTAGTAGAACCGGAGCATCCGATTTTAATTGATAAGTTCTTGGAGAATGCGATCGAGGTGGATGTCGATGCGATCGCCGATCTTACTGGCAATGTGACGATCGGCGGTATTATGGAGCACATCGAGGAAGCGGGAATCCACTCCGGCGACTCTGCTTGTTCTATCCCTTACCAAACGCTTTCTGATGCAGCTTTGGCAACAATCCGCCGCTGGACTGTAGAATTAGCAAAATCGCTGAAAGTGATCGGGTTGATGAATATTCAATTTGCCGTTCAAGGGGAAGAAGTTTTCATTTTGGAAGCTAACCCGCGCGCTTCTCGAACAGTGCCTTTTGTCTCCAAGGCGATCGGAGTTCCCTTAGCAAAAATGGCCTCGCGAGTCATGTCGGGCAAAACTCTAGAAGCTTTGGGTTTTACTGAAGAGATTATACCCACTCATGTTTCGGTAAAAGAAGCTGTATTGCCCTTTGCTAAGTTTCCGGGAACTGATACTTTGTTAGGGCCAGAAATGCGATCGACCGGCGAAGTCATGGGAATTGACACCGATTTTGGCAAAGCATTTGCCAAAGCTCAACTCGGTGCTGGACAAATGATGCCGCTGTTTGGAACTGTGCTGGTTTCGATGCGCGATCGGGACAAACTAGCAGTTGTACCCGTTGTCAAGGAATTCTTAGAATTGGGTTTCAGAGTAGTCGCAACCCACGGGACACGCAAAGTTTTGCAAGAGCAAGGTTTACAGGTAGATTTAGAATTGAAACTGCACGAAGGGCGGCCGAATTTGTTGGATTCGATCAAGAATGAGAAAATTCAACTAATTATCACCACGCCTTCCGGCGAAGAATCCCGCGCCGACGGCATCTTTATCCGCCGCACAGCTTTGACTTACAAAATCCCGATTATTACCACAATAGCCGGTGCCAAAGCGACAGCAGCGGGAATTCGATCGCTCAAATCCTACCCGATGGAAGTAAAAGCAATTCAAGACTATTACCCGCAAGCCTAGAGGGCGAAACACCCTATGTTTAGGGTGTGCAGCGCGGACTATTAGTGTCAACTGAAGCTTTTAGTCCGCCAGTCCTCCGGCTGACCCCAGAACTGTTTCATTCTCAGAAAAAGCAGGGTTTTGTAGGGGCGGTGCGACCCCTACTCCCCGTGCCCGCCCAGCCCATAGACGAGCGGGTCGGGGTTTCAGACTATCGGGGCAACCGGGCGTGGGATTGCCCCTACAAGAGAATGAAACCGCCCTGCCGTGCCCGCCCAGCCCATAGACGAGCGGGTCGGGGTTTCAGACATCGGGGCAACCACGGGGGGATTGCCCCTACAAGAGAATGAAACAGTCCTCTCGCTAACCAGGCAGCCCGCCAGGGAATGAATTCCCTGTCTTATAGCGAAAGTCCTCTCGAAGAGGACTGAAGAACTCATTAGTCCTGATAGCGAGGACTTTCGCTTTGAGGCACGGGTTTCAACAAGAGCCGGATTGAGGGTTTAACGTTAAGTTGACACCAATGGTCGCGCACCTTACCGTAAACATAAGGTGCCGCCACCAAAACCTAATCTGCATCGGAATCCAAAACTCCGCTAGACAGCATCAACCTCGGCCAAACTAACAAGAAAAAACCCATCCAAGCTAATAAAGGAATCGCGACTAAAACAGTTATCCAAACAGTTTTTAATAAAAACCAACTACCGCTAATCAGGCTAGTACCTGTCAAAAGAATCGACCAAGGTTGACACCACCAAGGTTTGTAACTCCAAGGACTAATAGCTTTTTGATTAGAAAGTTTTTTATCAGAAAGAGATTTCATATTTTTAGTGATTGTTTATGGAGAATAGTCGGGCTAGCTGGATTAACCGAAGTTAAACATTCATCACCTCTTCTGCTGTCAGCGTTAATTCGGGAAAAGTTCGCGACACAATTCGTTCACTGCCTTTAAACGCGCTTCTTTGATAGTTGCCATCTGCATCCAAAAGGTGAACAAATACAGTTGGCACTTTGGGATTTCCCAGAAATTCCCTGCTGCCAATTGCTAAATAATCTACAATCCAATATTCAGGAATTCCGAGGCGCCGATATTCGTCCAATTTGTCTATATAATCGTCCTCCCAATTAGTTGATGTTACTTCCACTGCCAGTTGAATTGGTTCCCGCAATGCAGCATACGCAGAACGGTTCGATCGCCACAAGTCGCGCTCTATTACGCTGACATCCGGTCTCCGCCCTTGTTCGATGCCGGCTTTACTTACAGTTCTGATAACGGCGGTATTTTTGACTACATAATTTAAACTTAGCCGTTTAATTTCATCTTTAAATGAGTCAGACGTAAAATCAGCAACATCCTCATGATTTCTTGTGGCATTCATCTCTACAATTTCTCCATTTACCAGTTCATATAGTCCATCTTCTGGACATTCTACAAGGAATTGGTCAAAGGTTAATTTTTGCGTGACTGTTGCAATCATAAGATTTATCCTTATTTTGCAGTAATACTATTAGTCTATATTACCACAGGCAGGAACAAATTTGTTTTTTTGACCGCAGACATCCAATTCTCAAGTCTAAAATATACAATCAAAAATCAAAAATCGATTCACGTAAATGGTAAAATACGATCGCCAGCGGGCAGATTGAGTTAAATATGTCACCTAGTTGCTAGGGTAGAAAGTAACAAACCTAGAAATCGAGCCACTCCCAGGTCAACCCCGAACCATGAGACTAGACGAAGCCGTAGAATTTGCCGAAAACCCAGAGCCGCGCTGTCCCTGCGTCCTCCTGCTGGACACCTCCGGCTCCATGCAAGGCGCACCGATAGATGCCTTGAATGAGGGGCTGGAAATTTTTAGGAATGACCTAATTAAAGACGAACTAGCTAAAAAGCGAGTCGAAGTCGCGATTATTTCGTTTGACAATCAGATCAAAGTCGTGCAAGACTTCGTTACCGCCGACCAGTTCGAGACGCCACTGCTGACAGCTCAAGGACAAACCCACATGGGCGCAGGCATTCAGCTAGCATTAGATACCATTGCCGCCCGCAAATCCGAATACCGCAACAACGGCATTACCTACTACCGCCCGTGGGTATTTATGATTACCGACGGTGAACCTCAAGGTGAATCCGACGATGTTGTGGAAATAGCAGCACAGCGGATTAAAGAGGAAGAAACTAACAAGCGGGTGGCATTTTTTGCAGTCGGAGTGGAAGGTGCTAATATTCCCCGTCTCGCGCAAATTGTCGATCGCACGCCTGTAAAATTGAAAGGATTAGACTTTAGAGAGATGTTCATCTGGCTGTCGGCTAGTATGCAGAGAGTTTCTCACTCAAAAATTGACGAACAAGTAGCACTGCCGCCACCCGGATGGGGAACTGTTTAGTCATTGGTCATTAGTCATTAGTCATTGGTCATTAGTCATTGGTCATTGGTCATTAGTCATTAGTCATTAGTCATTGGTCATTGGTCATTAGTCATTAGTCATTAGTCATTAGTCATTAGTCATTGGTCATTAGTGAGAGTGCCGTAGGGACACGGCACTGTCGTGTCCCTACAATGGCTAGTACCTACGAACCCAGAAAAGTGCTGTAATTAGGGATAAATAAACCCGTCCAGACTTTGCATAGTTGTGAATTTACGAAGTTTTGAGTTAAAGAGTTATTAATGCAGAATTCATCCTTTAATTGGCAAGTTGTAGCGGCATCGGTGATAGGTACGAGCCACGAAAAAAGAGCGCAGCCTTGTCAAGATGCCCACTGCTGGCGTCTCTTGCCAAACGGTGTTTTAGCGGCAGCGGTTGCCGACGGTGCGGGCTCGGCAGCACTCGCAGAAGTTGGGGCAAAAATTGCTGTGGAAGCGGTTGTCGAAACGATTTCCCAGCAACAGGAAAGGCTGCCTGAAACTGACGACGAATGGCAGGTATTCTTGACAGCATCACTGCAAGTTGCGCGGGCACAGGTGGAAGCAGAAGCGGCAGTGCGGGAAGTGGCTGCGAGAGATTTAGCCTGCACTTTAATTGCGGTTGTTGCTACACCAGAATTAATCGCAGTTGCTCAAATCGGCGACGGTGCGGCGGTAGCAGGTGATAGTGCAGGAAATGCGATCGCCCTGACAGTACCCCCCTGCGGCGAATACATCAACGAAACTATCTTTTTGATTTCGCCGAATGCGATCGAAACAGCCCAATTTCAGGTACTGCGGGAAAAACTGCCGCACTTAGCCGTTTTTTCCGACGGCTTGCAAATGCTAGCTCTCAAAATCCCAGAAGGCACGCCGCACAAGCCGTTTTTTGCGCCTTTGTTTCGGTTTTCTGGCGAGTGGAAAGAAGAGGAAGATGCAAAACAGCAGTTAGAGTCATTTTTGCGATCGCCCCGCGTTTCCGAACGCACCGATGATGACTTAACATTATTGTTAGCAACTTTTTCGACCAATGTCTAGTCTGTTCAACTTGAGATATTGCACCATTCTCAAGAACAGGCAAGATGCCTGTTCCACAAAAGATAAATTTTCTTGTGGAACAGGCATCTTGCCTGTTCAGAAAAGGCTTATTGAGAATGGTGCAAGATGTGATCTCAACTCCACTTACAAAAAGCGGATAAAAAATTATGACAAATCCACGAATTAGTGCCAGAAGCTTGTTGCGAGAAACATTTGCTACTACGAAACCTATATACGCTCCCCTGTTGACAATCAATTTTCCCAATTTTATATTGGTCGCGCTCAATAGTTTTGGCAATCTCGGTTCAGCAGGTGTTCTTTTCTTTATCTACTCGTTCGTGGCAGTTCCTTTATTTTCGGGAGCCATGATTTTCTACACTTACCGAAGTTTGACTCGAAATCAAGTAACTGTGGGTCAGGCTTTCAATCAAGCAAGCAGAAGATTGCTGCACCTTATTTTGGCTTATATTTTGTTTGTGGGGGTGGTGTTTGCAGGCTTCATTGCACTAATAATTCCCGGTCTTTATGTATCATATCGCTTAACATTTTCATTGTACGCTACCGTCATTGATAACTCTTCGGCGGTGGACAGTCTTAGCAGCAGTTGGAAATTAACTAAAGGGCGCTGGTGGTTGCTATTTCGAGCGATTTCTCTGATTGTTTTGCTGGTTTTTGTGCCAATAATATTGATTTCCCTATTAATCGATCCGACGGCCAAATCCGTAGGATATCAGCTTACAAGTAATCTACTCGGATTTTTAGCCGGGCCGTTGATGAATGTTTATTTGGTTTTATTGTACCTGCGCCTGCGGGAATCGGCAGCAACTATTCAATAGACATCTCCGAAAAATCAAGTCCAGGGCTGTCAGGATACCTACCCCACAAAAATTGTTAGCGCTGTCTCGCGAGCGGTGAAAATTTGGCGCGGTTCTATAATAAAATCGAGGTGTCAACAATTTTGCTTTAGTTTGTACAGTAGGTCGTCATTTGCAAGCACAAGAGATTAAGGATCAGCTCAACTCCCTAATTAGCGACGCAGATCTAATAGATCCGAGTTTAGCGAGAAGATTGGATGAAATCAATCGCTGGGTGAAAGATATTAAACCCGGTTCGCTAACGGCTAAAAAATTTGTGATGGCTTTTTTACTGCAGCTTATCCGAGATTCTCAGGTTTGGCTGGCAGTTCAATCTCTACCTTCGGAAAGAGAACAGCAAGCCGCGTTTGAGTTAATGACGCCGGGAGAAAGGTATTGGTACAGCTATCTATTTCCTAAATGGCTGAGCGAAAACGATCGCAAATTTTACATCTGGAAACAAAAACTCAAGGCCGGCCAATTCGATCCGGGAGATGATCTCGTGATTCGTGCGATCGCAGCCCGAATTGTCGATCGGCAAGGCACTGTTTTGTATCGATATGTTGCAGACCTTTCTATGGCAACCGATTCCATCGTTAGCAACCGCCAACAGCAGCCCCTCTGCATTCAAGTCACTACTCTTTCGGATGAGTTTTCTGAACTAAAATATCAAAATTGGCAACAAACTCTTCAAGCTTGGGGGATTGACAGAGGATTATTCTTAAGTTATGATAAAAATGATGCAAATTTCTTGAACCAGTTAGTTAACATTGCATTATATAATAGTGATAATTTGCCCGCAGGTCGTTACCTCAAGTTCCCGTAAATCAAGCAGATATGCTGCTGAGAATAGTTCGACTGCTCCAAACTCCGTGAAAAAAAAAATTTGACTAACTCACATATTGCACAATTCTCGACAATGGCAAAAGCCTAGTCCCCAGACAGCTTCCCGCAAAAGGGAAGGCGGAGCAAGATTCTTCCTCCCCTTTTCTGGTTCCGGGAGGGGTCTGCCAGACGGCGACAACAGGTGCTTGATACCAAGGCTAAGCAGGGAAGATTTACCGCAGCAATCAATCTTGTTAAATAACTAGCAACTCGGCATAAATTGAATTGAGATTTGATTTAATCGCCGTGGAATTGTGGAAAAAAAAATCAAATTACATCAAAATCAAATACTATGACTGTACAAGGTACGAGCATCGTTGAAAATAACTTGCAAAAAGTCTGGGAAGAACTGGAAGCAGCCCGAAAAATGCAGGATGACTGGATGAATTACGGGGTAGATTTTGTGGATTTGTATGTGGAAGATGCTGGCGGGGAGTGGTTGGAAAAGTGGGGAAAATGTGAAGAAGAATTAGAGCTAATAAAAAATAAAAAGGTAGATATTGAAGCAGTCAAAGCAGCGATCGACCTTTCCAGCTTTCAGCAGACAAAACTGCTGGAAATTGCCTTGAATTGCCGTTACTCTACCAGCTATTACTCCGATCGCCCCCTGGAGTCTCCCGCTTGGCAAGAGGTTAAGTACAAACGGCTGTCACTTTTAGGCGCAGCGATTTTCGGTGCTGTTGTTACCGATTACCTCTACCGCGAATATCCAGAACTCGATCCCGATGCTATCTCAACCTTAAAAGCTCGTTTAGCAGATCCGAAAAAACTGGCGGATTTTGCACAAAATCTGAAATTAAACGAACTCGGTTGGCGCGTCTGGAATGGGAAAGAAGCCGACAAAAGCGAGCACACTAGGAATTTTTTGGAGGCTTTTGAAGCTTTGTTTGGCGCGATTTACTTGGAGTTGAATCGCGATTTTTTCCGTGGGGGAAACTGGCTGATTCAGCACTTGATTGAACCCAACGTTAGCCAGCATGAGGATCTAACTCAGCCGCGACAAGTAGGGCCCGAAAACGAGGTGAAACGGCGGGAAATCCTCGGTGCGGATATTCTAGATGCGATCGCGATCGACTATTTGTACAACCGCTTTCCCGAACGCAACGCCAGCCAGCTAACTCGCTGGAAAAATATGTTAGTAGCCAAAGAGATTTTCCCCAAAGACTTTAAGGCAAAACTAGGCAGTCAGTACCTGGAATTGAGAAGCAATTTCTCGCGTACCCGCGACTGGTTGGTGGATAACTTTATCCAAACCGCCGTTGACGAACTGGAAGAGGAAACAGGCGATCGACTAAAATAAAATCAACTTGTCAAAAAAATTGGGGAAACAGCAATGGTTACACAACTGCAATCTCCCGAAAAATCAAATATCATCTACCCCGACGATAACGGCGAACCGATGTCAAACAATACGGATCAGTTTCGATTAATTGTTTGGATTAAAGAAAACTTAGAATTGCTGTTTGCCGATGATCCAAATGTTTTTGTAGCAGGTGACTTGCTTTGGTATCCGGTGGAAGGAAATAATAAACTTTGCCAAGCACCAGATGTGATGGTAGTTTTGGGCAGATCAAAAGGATATCGAGGTTCCTACCAACAGTGGCATGAAGATAATATTGCACCGCAAGTCGCGTTTGAAATTTGGTCGCCGGGAAATCGTCTGACTCCGATGATTGAAAAATTCAGATTCTACGAACGCTACGGCGTGGAAGAATACTATTTGTACGACCCGCAAACATTAGAACTGACAGGATGGTTGCGGGTTGAGTCACAATTAGAAGCGATCGAACAAATGGACGGTTGGGTAAGTCCCAGACTGGGAGTGCGGTTTCAATTATCAGAAACAGGACTCGAAATGTTCGGGCCATCTGGAGAACCGTTTAGGAGTTTTGTGGAACTCGATCGACAGATCCAGCAAGCCGAGGCGCGGGCCGAACAGGCAGAAATGCTGCTGGAACAAGAACGATCGCGATCGCAAGCTTTGGAATCAAGACTCCGAGAAATGGGCATCGATCCCAATCTATTGTAAGCAAAACTGCAAAATTGAACTATTGTGGAACAGGCCCTCGTAGCCTGTTGCTGAGTTTTCCAGGGCGGGCTCTCCTGCCCAACCCACAATAAAATAGAATTATCGTGGAACAGGCCCTCGTAGCCTGTTGCTGAATTTTCAAGGGCCGGCTCTCCTGCCCAAGCCCTACTCCCCACAATAAAATAGAATTACGGATCTATCAGTGGGGTAGCTTTCTTTAATCTAAAATCCAAAATCTAAAATCTAAAATCGATTGATGCCCCCATACCCTAAGCGAATTCTATGCAGTTGCAGCGCCAATTTAGCGGACAACTGATTGCGATCGACACCAAAACCGCGATCGCCAGCGGGGGTGAAGGCCGCATCTACCCGATCGCCCAAGACTCGTCCCTTGTAGCAAAAATCTACCACAAACCGACAGACGAAGACGGCGACAAACTCACAGTCATGTTCAGTATGCCGCCGGATGCGCCGATCGCGGAACCGGGACACGCTTCCATTGCTTGGCCGATCGATTTGCTGCATACTGTCGGCGGGCGAGAAAAAATCGTCGGTTTTGTGATGCCGCGCGTCAACAAAGTGATGCCGGTACACACTTTCTACACTCCCAAAACCAGGCGCGAACAAAAACCGCTATTTAGCTATCTTTACCTCCACCGTACCGCCAGAAATCTCGCCTCGGCTGTAAACGCCCTCCACGTCAGGGGTTACGTCATCGGCGACGTAAACGAGTCGAACATTCTCGTGACGGATACGGCGTTGGTAACGCTGGTAGACACCGATTCGTTTCAAGTGCGCGATCCTTATACGGGTTACGTTTATCGGTGTCCCGTGGGGAAACCGGAGTTTACGCCGCCGGAGTTGCAGGGGCAGACTTTCCGCGATATCGATCGATCTCCAGAGCACGATTTGTTCGGTTTAGCCGTATTAATTTTTCAATTGCTGATGGAAGGTACGCATCCGTTTTCGGGAGTTTATCTCGGTAGCGATGAACCGCCGTCTTTGGAAGCAAGAATTCGATCGGGCCATGTCCCCGGATGCAGTAGGGGCGGTGCCCCCGTGCCCGCCCGCTACCGCCCGATGCCCGCTGCGCCTCCTTTTGAGATGCTGCATCCGCGGCTGCGGCAGATGTTTATCCGCTGTTTTGAGGAAGGGCACGGCAATCCTTCGGCGCGCCCGGATGCGAAAACTTGGGTGAATGCGATTCGGGAAGCCGAAGATGCTTTGGTAACTTGCAGCAAAAACAGTCAGCATAAGTACGGAAATCATCTCAGTCGCTGCCCTTGGTGCGATCGGGCAAAACTCCTCAAAGGCCGCGATCCGTTTCCTTCGCGGCAAGCAGTCAGCAACGGATTGCACTTGCAGCCCGCGAAAATCAAGCGTAAAAAGCCCCAACCCCCGCCCGTCGTAAGGGAGCCCGCAGTCCGCCGGCAACAGCCCGCCACGGGGCTGCCGCGCCCCATCGGCCAGTACGCAGTGCCGTTGCTACCGATGCCGATGTCTTCTCGGAGTCGGACTCCTGCGCCTCAGCTTCCCGTGGGCAAGTTTGAGCGCATTGTTCAGGATGCTGCTTGGGGTGGTGTTTGGGGGAGTTTGTGTTTGGCGGCGATCGGGGGGATTTATTCGGTAATAGCTGAGGGCGGCGGGGCTATTTTGGGGGCGATTTTTGTTGGTACGATTTGGGGCTGTTTTTTTGGGATGATGTGGGGCGTTTTTACTTTGCCGCCGAATCAGATTTGGCGGAAGTGGGGGGGAGTTTTGGTGGGGGCGGCTTGGGGGGCTTTTTTGTTGGCGGCGATCGGCGGTGCGGTGTTTGGGGCGATTAATAGCACTCCGGGAATCGGGGAGAGGATTTTGGCTGGGGCGGGGGTTGGTACTGTCTGGGGCTGTGTTTGGGCGAGTTTTCGGCCTCCTCTGGCGCTGCCGGCGGGGAGGGTGTGGGGCCGGCGGGGAGGGTATTTGGGGGCGGTCTGGGGCTCGTTTGTGGGGACTCTGGCTGGTGTTTTTTTGGGGGCTGGGCTGGTGGTTTGGCAGCAATACGGTGTCCAGATGCGGCCGGTGGATGAGTTTGCGCGTTTGCTGCTGGGTGTGGCGATCGTGGCTGCTGGTGTGGGTTCTGTTGGGGGTGTGGTTTCTGGAGGTTTGTTAGGTTTGTGCGGGTTTGCGCCGAAGCTGCCGATTTCGTTTCAGCCTTCGGGGGTGAGGGGTGGGGCTTTGGGGGCGATTTGGGGCAGTTTTTTGGGGACTTTTGCGGGTGCTGTGTTGGGGGCGCTGGTGTCTGCGATGTTTCCGGCTGTTAGCGCTGGGGTGCCGGTGGAGTTGGGGCCTGTGGCGGGGGCGATCGTGGGGGCTGGTTTGGGGGCGATTTGGGGCGTGGTTTCGGGTACTGTTTGGGGGGCTTTGGGTAAGTGGTGATTCGGTTGATGTCTGTTTTTGGGTGGAAAATGCGTCTATGCCTAGGTGTAAAAATCGAGGGGTTAATTTTTGGGGCTATAATGTATATGCTCTAAGGGTTTGAGGCAGTTCAAGCAATAAAATGGTAGACGCAATCGCTGGAATCTATGCAGGACAAGGGTTTGAGGGCTGTCTGAAAAGTTGGGTATTGACAAGTCGAAGGCTGAAATGGTACTTTTGTTTTATGCAGACGCAAATGAACGTTGAAAACCAAATACAGCAAGGCTTCTGGAACGGGCAGCCGCAATTAACCAAACTCCCTATCAGGGATTGAAACCTTTATTGCCCCATTTCTTAACGCCGTTATGCCAGCCGCAATTAACCAAACTCCCTATCAGGGATTGAAACGTAGCCTCTACTCCTCTCCTCACTACTGATTTTTGCCGCAATTAACCAAACTCCCTATCAGGGATTGAAACGCTGGTGACTGCTAGACAACTGCTAGACACTTGCCGCAATTAACCAAACTCCCTATCAGGGATTGAAACGAGAGAATTTACTCTCGGAAAAACTGAGAAAAATGCGCCGCAATTAACCAAACTCCCTATCAGGGATTGAAACACATAAAAAGTACATCGGCAAAAGCTCAGAGTTAAGGCCGCAATTAACCAAACTCCCTATCAGGGATTGAAACCTTCGATCGCACTCTCCATACTTTTTTTCCCAGGCCGCAATTAACCAAACTCCCTATCAGGGATTGAAACGTATTGAGCAGCCTCTTCCTCGTCTTCGTCGTCTTCGTGCCGCAATTAACCAAACTCCCTATCAGGGATTGAAACCCCAAGTTAATTGCATTACTAGCATTAGTGTTACTTGTTAAAGCCGCAATTAACCAAACTCCCTATCAGGGATTGAAACTCTGCCTTCAATATCAGCTCGCAGACTGCCACGCAGCCGCAATTAACCAAACTCCCTATCAGGGATTGAAACGATCGCGGTACGTTTCCTCTGTCGCTGGCTTTGAGCCGCAATTAACCAAACTCCCTATCAGGGATTGAAACAGCGACCAAAGATTGATTGCGCTTGGTTTCGGGTGCGCCGCAATTAACCAAACTCCCTATCAGGGATTGAAACCTGCCTGCAATTCTGGGGCCGGTGCCGTCGCAGCTTCTACGCCGCAATTAACCAAACTCCCTATCAGGGATTGAAACAAGAATTAGCCAGCCAATTTGCTTACCACCTGCGGCCGCAATTAACCAAACTCCCTATCAGGGATTGAAACAACGGCATCTGCCCAGTCTGCAAATATGGCAGGAAGCCGCAATTAACCAAACTCCCTATCAGGGATTGAAACGGGAAGCCCAGAAATCGCCAGATGAGGAAAACCCAAGGCCGCAATTAACCAAACTCCCTATCAGGGATTGAAACCCTGCATAATTCCCGCTCCATTTATAGGTGGGTACGGCCGCAATTAACCAAACTCCCTATCAGGGATTGAAACGCTTGATCAGTGATGGCGCTGAACTTTCTATGGACTCAGGAGCCGCAATTAACCAAACTCCCTATCAGGGATTGAAACCTCTGTACCGTCCCCACTGCCATTCGCACGAGTCCGCCGCCGCAATTAACCAAACTCCCTATCAGGGATTGAAACGATTAGCTAGAATCCGGGCTGCAACGCTCAAAAGCCGCAATTAACCAAACTCCCTATCAGGGATTGAAACGAAATAGATTTGCTCTCTAATCTCTCCATACTCTGGCCGCAATTAACCAAACTCCCTATCAGGGATTGAAACACATACCCGCCCCAGGCTTACGATAAGAGGCTTCAGCCGCAATTAACCAAACTCCCTATCAGGGATTGAAACTTGATGTTTCGCGGGCTAAAAATTTTGGCTATTCTAAGCCGCAATTAACCAAACTCCCTATCAGGGATTGAAACTGGTTGCAGGTTTTATGGGCATCTCCTCGGGGTAATGGCCGCAATTAACCAAACTCCCTATCAGGGATTGAAACCAAGACAAAATATTGCAATCTATCCTCAAAGATCAAAAGCCGCAATTAACCAAACTCCCTATCAGGGATTGAAACCTTTCTTCCCACTTTTTTCCTTTCCTCCCTAATCCTAGCCGCAATTAACCAAACTCCCTATCAGGGATTGAAACCCTTCACTTGGATATTGAGCGGTCGATCGCATTTAGCCGCAATTAACCAAACTCCCTATCAGGGATTGAAACCCTGAAATTGTCGATCGCATCCAAAAATCATCTGTGCCGCAATTAACCAAACTCCCTATCAGGGATTGAAACCCAGAAAAAGGAGTGCGATCGCCCGACACAGTAGTAGGCCGCAATTAACCAAACTCCCTATCAGGGATTGAAACGCAGCAAATACATGGATCGAGCTGCAAATTGATGTAGCCGAGCCGCAATTAACCAAACTCCCTATCAGGGATTGAAACATGAAGCTCCCACTACGATCCAATCTAAGCACGCGATCCGCCGCAATTAACCAAACTCCCTATCAGGGATTGAAACAAGTTGGGGCGGTTTCTGTGCCATGATTATTTTGGCCGCAATTAACCAAACTCCCTATCAGGGATTGAAACAAGCTTTTATCATCAAGGACGCCAGAGAAAGAGAGCCGCAATTAACCAAACTCCCTATCAGGGATTGAAACCGGTTACGCCGGATTGACTACTACAGTACAGGCCAGCCGCAATTAACCAAACTCCCTATCAGGGATTGAAACTCAAAATAATTACCCAGTTCTTAAAAAGTTGAAAAGCCGCAATTAACCAAACTCCCTATCAGGGATTGAAACTCGTAGTAAAAAGTAATCCCCGGCTGGTAAAAATCGAGCCGCAATTAACCAAACTCCCTATCAGGGATTGAAACTAATTCGTGGATTTTTGGGCGATCACCATGACTGCCGCAATTAACCAAACTCCCTATCAGGGATTGAAACTCAAGAACCGCTGGCGAAGAATTAACTAGATTGCTGCCGCAATTAACCAAACTCCCTATCAGGGATTGAAACAAGTTACTTCCCTAGCAATCTGCCGTAAAGTTGGGCCGCAATTAACCAAACTCCCTATCAGGGATTGAAACAATTAAAATGGCGCCACCTAAAGGAAGTAGGAATGGGGCCGCAATTAACCAAACTCCCTATCAGGGATTGAAACCAAAAAACGCATCATTAGTAGTTGGCTCCACAGACGCAATTAAACTAAATCCCTATCAGGGATTGAAACTACAACTGCGACTATTCGGCGGCGGTCAGACTGCGCCGCAATTAAACTAAATCCCTATCAGGGATTGAAACCATTAATTTGGCTTTGTATCTTGCGATTACATCGTGCCGCAATTAAACTAAATCCCTATCAGGGATTGAAACACTTTCGGTCGCCCTCCCGCCACCGATAGTATTGCCATGCCGCAATTAAACTAAATCCCTATCAGGGATTGAAACATAATGCCGATAATATCCTCGTTGGCGTGTTTGGCCGCAATTAAACTAAATCCCTATCAGGGATTGAAACCTTAGTAACTCTTCTGCGTCGATCGTCCAATCTTGGCGCAATTAAACTAAATCCCTATCAGGGATTGAAACATCCTGAAAAGCACATGACGAACCTACAACTTTCAGCGCAATTAAACTAAATCCCTATCAGGGATTGAAACATAAATCGTTTGCCACCACCACCCACCCTCAAAGCCGCAATTAAACTAAATCCCTATCAGGGATTGAAACGAGACAATGTAAATCGCTTGACAAATGCGGTAGCACTGCCGCCGCAATTAAACTAAATCCCTATCAGGGATTGAAACGCCTATACTGAAAATCTGGAATGGGTGATCGAGTTAGGCCGCAATTAAACTAAATCCCTATCAGGGATTGAAACTCATACGGTGAACGAGATCGAATGAACGTTAGTGCCGCAATTAAACTAAATCCCTATCAGGGATTGAAACAATATTGATGTCGCCTTATCGGGACTAGATATTAAAGCCGCGATTAAACTAAATCCCTATCAGGGATTGAAACGAAAGTGGAAGCATTTGCTTCTGCGAACTCTTCCACTTTCAATAAGGTTTGGAGATAGAGTAAACAACAAAACAAAGGATTAGATTATGTCTATCACAATGATTCTTGAACTAATTTCCAACTCAAGTTCACCAAAAACTTCACACATATTGTCGTACAACGGTTTCGGAAAGGCTTCGGTCTTTATCGAACTCGGTGCTACAACAGTACGTGTGAAGTTTTTGGTAGAAGCGGGAGAAATCTCGTGGATTGGAGAGGCAAGTAAAGGAATACTTGAAGAAATACAGCAAGACATAGACAGAAATCTCAACCTAATGTTTGACCCTATAACCAATATAGTTCTAGGTTCAAAGAATGAACTTTTTATTGTCTCAGACAAGTTTGAAGTTCCAGACTTCAATGTCGGCGATATCGCCGACAGTATTTATTTTTCCACTAAGGAGTGGAAAATAATTAAAAAGTTTGGCGCGTTCGCCGACAAGAAAGTACATTTCGAGGTATGTGGAAATGTACTTTCTTTATCCGCGATCGCGCCTGATGGGATGATCGCAATGCAAACCCTTATCTTGGATCATCCGCTTCAAGACGGTGAGTCTGTGGAGTTCTCAGCTCCCAAAGAAGCCCTATTCGAGTCGGATCGTTCGATCTGCGTCGAAATAGGGCAAGAAAAAATAATAATCCAGTCAAGTGACATCGCAGCCATATGGGCGATAGATGTCAGCGAACCTCCGTTTTACCCAGGGTTAGTCCCTGAAGGGACGATCGAGATTGCGTTTCCTCAAAAGGAGTTAAAACCTTTACTTGAGAAAGGAGGAAAACTCAAAATCAACATCAATAAAAAAGGAATGGTGCAACTAAGAGATACGAACGGTCAACAGATAATGATTCAAATCAATGGAAGCTTTGACGTGCCTCCACGAACATCCTTTCAAATAATGGCAGATGCCATTGAGTCAGCCATCCGGCTGATCGGTACTGCAAAGTTGATCACCTTAGCACTCCCTGTGGGGCTTCAGTACATCGCTGTCAGTGCAGCAGCAGTTCGCTGCTTGTTGCCGACAGTCGTTAGCGCCGTCAAAGCGCTGACAACAGCGGAAATCACAAATCCAAAACCAGTGGTTTTGGAGTCCGAATCTGCCACCATCCTGGTGTACGACTCGGAAGTCACGATGACGGTTTCGACCGTCGAAAAATTAGAGATTTGGGAATCTCCCGAACCAGCTTCCCGGCAGGAAGCTATAGGGCAACTGAAATCTGCAACGAAAGTTGCCGAAAAAGTCCTCGATCACCTAGTTGACACAAAGGTTAAAGCGAAAAAACGGGAGATCGAGGAAGCTCTAGTGACACAATTACAATCCGTGGTGGATACAGAAAAAACTCAATCTATTTCTCCAGGAGATGCCATCAAGCAGATAGCCTCTGTAGCCGACTTGGTTGCAGAGGCTATCAACAGCATTCCAGTTAATGATACAAATACTGAGATCGCTTTAGCGATCGAGCAAACTCTGCTGACCGAAGCAAGATCCATGATAGACATGGAAAAAACCCAGTCCATATTCTCCAAGGAGGATGTGAAAAGGTTGACCAATGCGATCGTTAAGGCGATCGCCAGAATTGAGGCAATACACCTCAATACGCAAACCTGGGAAATCCAGGTAACGTTTAGTAAATAAAAAAGGGAGCGCATTTCAATTGAAGCCGCAATAACACTAAATCCCTATCAGGGATTGAAATTACAAAATAACTAATTTTCACTTCAAATGACAGTGACAATTCGGCTTTTCAATCAAAGACTCAACCAAAGCATTCAAAGCCACCGCCGCCAACAATCCGCCACCAAAAGTTCCAACCGTCGTAATATAAGCAACGCCCGATCGCACTAACCGCCGTTTCGCCACCGGAGAATGACTAAAACCGATCGGCATTCCAACTACCAAAGCCGGTTGCAGTTGCCCACACTCGATCGCATCGCAAACCGCCATCAGCACAGACGGCGCATATCCTATCACCAATATACATCCCTTTTCGAGTTTCAACAACTTTTCAAACCACTCACCCTGCCGCCAGAATTCCTGTTCCGCTTCCGCCGCAGCATTGATGTGCGGGTCATCAATTAAAGTTGCAATACTTGTTCCCAAATGCGCCAATCTAGTCCCATCCAAAGCCGCAAAAACAGGCGGCACATCAGCCACAATTTGACACTGATTTTTCAAAGCTTCCCGCGCCGATTTAATCGCCGTTGCGCTCAACTTCACAAACGGCAGCAGCGAACAATCTCCGCAGGCTAACACCAGTTTAGAAAGCAAGTCTACCTCAATTTCCGAGCGATCGGCCAAATCCGGCAACAAAAGCTGCAACGACTCCCCAAAATCCTCCGGGTGAGTGTGCGCCCCCGCATCCCAACCCTCCCAAAGTTGTTCCAACTCATCCAACCCCCCCTCACTTTCCGCCTGCAACAGCCTTAATTGCGCCAATGCGTCCGCTTGCACCGCTTGACAGGAAATATCCCGTCCCAGCAATCCTTCCAGCGCCGAAGCCGTTTCTCTGAGGCGAACAATTTGCTGAATAACCGACAGATATTGCCGTTGCAGAGTCGCCATCAGCGCGTCAGGCGAAGCATCCGCATCAGTTTCTAACAGTTTGCGAATGTGAGACAGTTGAAAGCCTTGCTGCTTGAGTGCCACTATTCTTTGCAGCCTTTGCACATCGCTGCGGGTATACAATCTGTAGTTAGAGGTCGATCGTACCGCCGGAGATAGCAGCCCCAAAGCGTGATAATGTCGCACCATCCGAGGGGTAATTGTGCCTTTTACCGCTTCTGTAAGTTGTTTGATTGTCAGGTATTCTTGCATTGGATTTTTGGATTTTGGGATTGTATATGTGGCTTTCTGATTCACCCGCAATCCTAGGAGTGAATCAATTCCCACGCATTCACCCACAGTCCGCCGGGGATTGAAATCCCCGTCTCATAGCAGAAGTCGGTTAAAACCGACTGAAACATTAAATTCAATTCTCAACTATCTTCAGTCCTCTTTCAGAGGACTTACGCTATGAGACAGGGAATTCATTCCCTGTCGGACTGTCGGATGTAACGAATGACAAGTTGAAGGCGAGGGCCTTGAGATTCACCCACAGTCCTAGGAGTGATTGAAATCCCACGCATTCACCCACAGTCCTAGGAGTGAATGAATTCCCCGTCTCATAGCAGAAGTCGGTTAAAACCGACTGAAACATTAAATTCAATTCTCAGCTATCTTCAGTCCTCTTTCAGAGGACTTGCGCTATGAGACAGGGAATTCATTCCCTGTCGGACTGTCGGACTCTGGTACTCAACGAGGGGCGAGTTGATGCTGGATTTATTTTGGTTTCACTCTTGACATTGACACTAATGTCAAGGTTTAGGGTAAAGGAGTCATCTACCAAATCAAATTTCCCCCATGACTCCCAATTCCCTCCCCAATTCTCGCCTCTGGCGCCTCGCAGAAGAACATCCAGATGCTGTGACTGCCGCCCTGTGCGGAATTCTAGTAATCTTGGGTTCGCTAGCCCTGCAATTCGGCTGGCTGGGCGTAGCCGTCTTAATCTTACCCGCAGCTTATGTTATCGGCGGCTATTCCAGTACCCGCGAAGGCTTAACAACCCTTTTTCAAGAACGCGAATTAGATGTAGATTTGTTAATGATTGTCGCTGCTTTGGGCGCGGCCGGTTTAGGGCTATGGCGGCAAGAATATCATTTAATTGTTGACGGTGCGGTGTTGATTTTAATCTTTGCAATTAGCGGCGCGCTTGAAGGTTATGCTATGCAGCGGACTGAACGCAGCATCCGCAGTTTGATGAGTTTGACTGCGGATACTGCTAGGGTGGTAATGTACGGCGGGGAACGGGAATTTGCGATCGACAAATTGGAAATTGGCGATTACATTTTAGTCAAGCCCGGAGAAATCATCCCCACAGATGCGATAATTATAGAAGGCTACAGTGCGATCGATCAAGCCTCGATTACCGGCGAATCGATGCCCGTGGAAAAAACCAGCGGCGATGAAGTCTATGCAGGTACAATAAACGGTGTCGGCGCGCTGAAACTCGAAGTTCATAAAACTCCAGAAAGCAGCTTGATTCAGCGAGTGATTCGGCTAGTCCAAGAAGCGCAAACAGCAGCGCCGCCTTCTCAAATGTTTGTGGAAAAATTCGAGCGCGGTTATGCCAAATTAATTGTCGGTTTAGGCTTGCTTCTCGCAACTTTGCCGCCCTTTGTTTTGGGCTGGAATTGGGAAGAGACAATCTATCGGGCGCTGATTTTCCTAGTAGTCGCATCCCCCTGCGCGCTGATGGCTTCGATTATGCCGGCGCTGCTTTCGGGAATTGCTAATGGGGCGAGACAGGGGATTTTGTTTAAAAGTGGCGCGCAATTAGAGATGATTGGTAAAGTCAGGGCGATCGCCTTTGACAAAACCGGAACACTCACCACGGGAAAACCAGAAGTTATCCAAATTGTACCAGCAGCCGGATATACTGAAACAGAAGTTCTGCAATTGGCAGCAGCCCTAGAAGCTCATTCCGAACACGCGATCGCCTCTGCAATTGTCAGCGCCGCCCAGCAGCAACAGTTACAATTGTCAACCGCTACCGACGTACAAGCAAAAATCGGTCAAGGAATTGTCGGCAAAGTCAACAATCAAATCATAGCCATTGGTAAAGCCGAATTTGTCGAAGCAACTTCCGAATTAACTCAAAGCAGCCAGCAGTTGCAAGCCGAAGGTAAAACAGTTGTTTGGGTAGCAAAGAACGATCGGCTTTTGGGAATCATTGCAGTAGCAGATACCCTCCGCCCCGAAGCAGCAGCAACAGTAAAACGCTTGCAAAAATTAGGCGTAGAACATATAATTATGCTAACAGGCGACAACGAGAAAACAGCTCAACACATCGCCCGTCAATTAGGCATCAAAGAAGTCTACGCCGAACTTTTGCCAGAAGACAAAGTGCAGGCAATAAAACAACTGCAAACCCAGTATCAAACTGTAGCAATGGTAGGAGACGGCATCAACGACGCCCCCGCCCTCGCTCAAGCTTCCGTCGGCATTGCGATGGGAATTTCCGGCAGCGACGTTGCTTTAGAAACTGCTGATATAGTATTAATGGCAGATAAATTAGAGCAACTAGCTAAAGCAATTAGTTTAGGCCGCCGCGCTCAAAAAATTGTCAAACAAAACATTGTTTTTGCACTCAGTTGCATTATAGTGTTACTGGCTGCCAATTTTCTCGGAAACATCACCATGCCTTTCGGCGTAATCGGTCACGAAGGCTCTACAGTAATAGTAACATTAAGCGGTTTGCGACTCCTGAGAAATTAGATAACACGAAAAAACCGCGATTAAATCGAGGCAGAGCAAGAGTTAAATTCGTTTCCAGGCAAAGCCCATTGGTGACAGTTTAATGTTAAACTAACTGTCTCTCTTGTTTATATCGAAGCCTAGATCCCCCCTAACCCCCCTTAACAAGGGGGGGACAAGATTCTTCTCAAAGTCCCCCTTTTTAAGGGGGATTTAGGGGGATCTAGACTCAACTACAAGCGACATTTATTATGAGTTTCAGTCTTAAGCTGTTACCAATGGGCCGAGCCTGGGAACGAGAATCCGATCTGCGTTCATCTGCGGTTTAAAAATCCAAATATTAAGAAAAACTACAATTTGTGTTTGCGTCACTCAAAACACGCTACCGTCAAAAGTATAGAATCATACCAAAATCAGAAGTTGCTCGAAACTGCAATAAAAATTAACCTAGAAAAAGTCTAGAAAATGATAGAGAACTGATTGCACCAAGAGCAATGGAAAACAAGTTTTCTGTTGGAGGCTATTATGAACCACAAAGTCCTTGGGGCCACGCGGAACGTTGCAATTGTTGGCCCTTATTTAAGCGGTAAAACCGCACTGCTCGAAAGTTTGCTGTCGGTGACAGGAACAATTACCCGCAAAGGAAATGTCAAAGATGGCAATACAATAGGTGATAGTTCGCCGGAAGCACGCGATCGCCAAATGAGCGTAGAAGTAAACGCCGCCACCGCTGAATATCAAGGCGTCCGCTTCACATTTCTCGACTGTCCGGGCTCGGTAGAATTTGCCCAAGAAACTTACAATGCACTCATCGGTGTGGATGCGGCGATAATTGTTTGCGAACCCGTTGCCGATCGCACTTTAACCCTGGCACCCCTGTTTAAATTCCTCGACGATTGGGAAATTCCCCACCTAGTTTTCATCAACAAGATCGATCGAGCTTACACAGACGAAACTACTTGCGGCACCAACTTCACCGAGGTGATCGACGCGCTCAAATCCGTTTCCAGTAGACCGATCGTACCTCACCAATATCCGATCGGCAAAAACGAACAAATCATCGGTTTTATCGACTTAGTAACCGAACAAGCTTACCACTACCATCCGGGCGCCGCCGCAGATCCCGTCCCGCTTCCAGAACACCTCAAAGCAGAAGAAAGCGCAGCGCGGCAGCAAATGCTCGAAGAATTGGCGAATTTTGACGACCATTTACTCGAAGAATTGCTCGAAGAAATCAATCCCGACGCCGAAGAAATTACCCGCGATTTAAAGATGGAATTAGGCGCAGATTTAATTGTGCCAGTATTCATCGGCATCGCCGAACAAGATTTCGGCGTGCGGCCTCTGCTGGAAGCTTTGCTGAGGGAAGCGCCGACACCGGAAACAACAGCCGATCGCCGTGGCATTATACAAAGTGAAAACAAAGTTCTAGCTCAAATCCTCAAAACCTATTACACACCGCAAGGAGGCAAACTATCGTTAGTGAGAATGTGGCGGGGGACGCTGGCAGACGGAGCAAATTTGAACGGCGTTCGAGTTAACGGTTTGTACCGCTTGACCGGTCAGCAAACGCAAAGTTTGCAGTCTGTCAGCGCCGGGGAAATTGTGGCTTTTGGAAGGCTAGAAGGCTTGAAAACAGGCGATACGCTGGCCCTAGACCGATCGGAAGAATTGCCAAAAGCCGAAATCATCCCGCCTGTCTACGCACGGGCGATCGTCCCAGAAAAGCGCAACGATGAAGTTAAGCTGAGTTCCGCTTTAGCTAAATTGCTAGAAGAAGACCCATCTTTAGTCTGGGAACAGCACGGCGACACTCACGAAATTATACTTTGGGGTCAAGGCGAAATCCACCTGAAAGTAGCCTTAGACAGGTTGCGCCGCAAGTATAACTTGCCGATGGTAACTCACTTACCGCAAGTGCCGTACAAAGAAACCATCCGCAAACCTGCATCTTCCATCCACGGGCGCTACAAACACCAAAGCGGCGGACACGGACAGTTTGGCGACGTGTACCTCGACATTCAACCGCAGCCTCGCGGAGAAGGTTTCACCTTTAGCGACAAAATAGTCGGCGGCGTCGTCCCAAAACAGTACATTCCCGGCGTGGAAGTGGGAGTGCGCGAGTATTTGGATCGCGGCCCGCTGGGTTTCCCGGTGGTAGACGTAGCGGTGACGCTGACGAACGGTTCCTATCATACCGTTGACAGTTCCGAACAAGCTTTCAAGCAAGCGGCGCGTTTGGCGATGCAGGAGGGAATGGCCAAGTGCGAACCGGCATTGCTGGAGCCGATCGCCAAAGTTGAAATTTGCGCTCCGAACGAGTGTACATCAAAGGTGTTGCAGTTGGTCAGCGGACACCGCGGCCAAATTCTCGGCTACGAAGGTAAGAAAGACTGGAAGGGATGGGATGCAGTTTCTGCTTATTTGCCGATCGCAGAAATGCAGAATTTGATCCTAGAATTGCGATCGCAGACAATGGGAGTAGGATTTTTTAATTGGGAGTTCGATCGACTGCAAGAAGTGCCGGAACCTTTAGCTAAGCGGGTTTTGCTAACGACTGGCGGCAATGGAAACGGTAACGGTAAAAGTTAGGTAATTGTCTTAAAAAACCCGGTTTCTTCAATAAACCGGGTTTTTGCACGAGTTGCCATTTAAGTTTATTGCGATCGATTCCCATTTACCTCACATCTTGCACCATTCTCAAGAACAGGCTTTCCGGCCTGTTCCACAAAGAGTGAATTTTCTTGTGGAACAGGCCGGAAAGCCTGTTCATAAAAAGCTTATTGAGAATGGTGCAACATCTGAGATTTACCTGATTATTCAGTTAAGTTACTTAACGCTGAAATAATATTCTCAGCTAGCATTAACGCATTTCTCGCTTCTCTTTGCAAGTTAAACATAGTATCTTCATAATCAGCTTTATTCCTAAGTTCTCTCAATCTGCTTAAATTTTCACCTATTTTGACCATGTTTTTCTTTTTAGTTGGGTGGTATATAAATTCTTCTGCTACATATTGATGTTCGTTGATATCGCGATTCTTACGAAAAAGTCTTGGGTCTTTTTCAATGTCGCGCAAGTAATTTCGCGCTAGGCAAAATGTCGAATAGTATGCTCTACTTATCGCCGATCGCAACTTGGCTTCCCTGTTAGGTGAACTTTCACTATTGGTGGCTGCTAACTCTTGAGCTAAATTCAAATATTCAGACCAATCAAATCTCATTTGACTCCCATTCAAGGCTAATATGTAAATCATTTTTGGGGGCAGCTATTTTAGCTTCGAGCCACCAACTATCATCAAGGATGTTTAACTTTGCAAAAGCTTCCTCGACATCGAGCTTGGTATAAATGGTAATCCACAGCGATCGCCAGTTGGCAATTTCTGGGTCGGTTTTCACTTCCAAGCCTAATATTTCCGTAGGAAATAGCGCTCGAATGCGATCGTAACCTTCCAGAATCAAAGGTGCGATCGCTTCTTGTTCGATGATGATTTGAAAACTTTCTAGCGGGTTTTCAACCGCGTACAGGCTTTTGATTTTATTAAAAGATGCAATTAAATTGTCAAAGGCTTTAGCTATTTCAGAGGGATTTTCCACTTCTCCTGGCGGCTGAGGAAAGGAAGGGCTTAAATTTGCAGCATCCGTGCTGTAAATGCTGTCACTTGTCGGCTGGTATCGTTTGTCTTTTGATTTTGCTTGGTACTGCTCTTTTAAGTCGAGGCGTTCTTTTGTGTAAATTTCGTTCAGAGTGTTGTTTTGTTCGGCTAATTTTTCAAAAGCCAATATCGCAGAACTTATGATACTATCTTCCAACTCGCCAAGTTGAATAGATGAATCTAGTTGAGCTAAAGTAGCCCCAATGGCTTGTAGCCGAATAATATCTGTTGTTTTCATAATAGTCGATGGTTGGGAAGTTAGGGATTAACTTTACCAGTAATCGTGAAACCTGCCCAGTGATAGAGAGCGGCATAAGGCGGTTCATCAGACTCCATTTTAGCATTATTTCTGCGGATTAGGTTAGCTTCGTCTCTCAAATCTTGACTGCAACTGGAATTGTACGTTACTTTAGCCAATTCGAGATACCAGTCGGATAGTTCGCTGTAGGTAATAGTTCGGAGCCATTTTTGTGCTTCTTTGAGGGCTAGTGCCGGATGTAACTTATTTTGGCAACGCTGTTCGTTCAGAATTTCATAGAATCGAATCATCATTAATGCGGTAGAAATCTCATCAACTATCCAGAGAGTGCTGAGGGCGTAAACAGCACCCGCAGCTAAAAAGCTGCTGGCTAAACCGACAAATTCATCTATCAGTTCTTCTTTTCCTGTTATGCCTGTTTCGCAAGCGGAAAGGCAGACTAGATAATAGCTTTTTAAATCGAATTTGGCGATTTCTTCTGAAGTTAGAGGCTGTTTGTTTTTCAGAATTAACGCTGACTGGGACGGCTGTTTTGTGTTGTGGTAGGCGTGACCTGTAAAATGGAATATGTCAGCAGCTTGTTGCAGAGCTTCTTTAAGATTGTCTGTGGTAGCTTGTGAACTGGAGATGGTATTGCAGTTAAGGTGAAAATTTGCGATCGCCGAGGCTTCTATTTCAGCAAAAAGTAATGGATCGGGGCTTTCTACCAACAGCAGAGACATTGAAGGTGAGGGTTTTCTGTCTAATCTGTCTATCCCAGGTTGGATGCTGGGCAGATAAGTGATAGTGAAAAGATTATCGGAGAATAAAAAGTGCAGTGGCAGCAGGTGCAAGTCGCGGTGGGGAATTAAGATTAAGTGTTGGATATTGGTGAGGTGCGTACAAATTTCGGGAATTTTGAGGATGTCAGCGAGTTCTTGCAATTGCGCTGTCATTGACTCGCGCCAGGGATGGGATTCTTTGGTTTGCTGTTTGCTGGTAGTATTGCCGTAATTTTGATAGTTGGTTTTCCATTCTTTCAACCATTTTTCTAAACTCTGACTGTTGTCCCTTGGGGATAAGTCGCACAGAGGTGTGGCGATAACTTCCAAATTGTCTAGGGTAATGATAAAAGCAGTCAGGGAAACTGGGCTGAGATGCCAGTAAATAATCGCCGTTTCGGTGTTGTTTGCCAGTAACTCTCGGATTTTGGGATAAGTTGGGCTGGCGGTGCGGTTTTGGGAACCTGCGCGCATCCATTGCAGGCAAAAGTTTTTTCGCGATTCGGCTTTTTCCAGGGCATTTACTTTGTCGTCAGACTCGACGAGGGTATCGACTTCTAACTGGTAAAGTCCGGCAAATTTGCGCTGGAGTCGCAATTTTATTTCGGGGTGAGTTTCATTGTCTAAAATTAATTGTTCTAGCAGGATAGTAGCTTCGGTAAGGTACTCGCTAGCTTTGGGATCTCCCAAGCTGCTGGAGACGGTAATTAAGCCTTGCATTACTTCTACATAAGTTTCTGGGATTAGGGGCGATTTCAATAATTCGCGGGCTTTTTTGTAGCTGGCTTTGGCTTTGTGGAAACAGTCAAAATAAGTGGCGGTTTGTT
The DNA here is from genome assembly GCF_036700475.1 of Microcoleus sp. T2B6. NCBI lineage: Bacteria > Bacillati > Cyanobacteriota > Cyanophyceae > Oscillatoriales > Microcoleaceae > Microcoleus > Microcoleus sp. T2B6. Next base: position 63,839 of record NZ_JAUBOZ010000027.1, read on the forward strand.
TTCCGTGTATGTAGTGGGCCAAACCTTTTGCCTGGTGCAATTTGCCATAAGCAAGGCGATAGTCGTGGTTAGTGGGCTGATATTTCTCTAAGCCTTCATCCCAGTTTTGAATGGCTTCATTGTAGCGCCCGGAGTTGAAAAATGCCCAACCTCGATTTTCCCAAGGTTGCCTTAATTGATCGCCTGTAATTTCTAAGGCTTTCTCGAAGGCTGCAATCGCCTCTCTGTTGTGGCCCAAATTTTTTAGGGCATTGCCCAGCCCGTTCCAGGCATTGTGGTATTTGGGGTCAATTTCTAAGGCTTTGTCGCAGGCTGCTTTTGCCTCAATGTAGCGCCCCAGATTATTTAAGGTAGCGCCCAGCCCGTTCCAGGCATGGTGGAATTTGGGGTCAATTTCTAAGGCTTTCTCGAAGGCTGCTTTTGCCTCACTGTACCGGCCAAAACTATGTAAGGTAGCGCCCAGCCCGTACAAGGCAGGGTTGGAGTTGGGGTCAATTTCTAAGACTTTCTCAAAGGCTGCTTTTGCCTCACTGTAGCGGCCCAAATTAATTAGGGCATTGCCCAGCCCGTTCCAGGGTATGTGACATTTGGGGTCAATTTCTAAGACTTTCTCAAAGGCTGCTTTTGCCTCACTGTAGCGACCAAAACCATTTAGGGCATTGCCCAGCCCGTTCCAGGCCTCGTGGAATTTGGGGTAAATTTCTAAGGCTTGCTTGTAGGCTGCGATCGCCCCTTTTAAATCTCCTGCAGAATAACATTCTCGTCCTTGGTTATATAATTCTTCTGCCTCTGGATTGACTTCTATATTTTCAGTTATCACCGATGGATTATCCGTCGGAGTCGCACTCAAACTCTGCCTTGCCAACAATCGAGTAACAATATTTTCATTCCCAACAGATGAATCATCCGCAGGAGTCTGACTCAAATTCTTCCCATCCAACAATCGAGTAACAATATTTTCATTCCCAACCGATCGCCCTTCCTCATCCTTCCGATTTAAACTCTCCCCAGCCAACAATTCCCTACCAATCTTCCCAGCAACCTCACTAATTCTCCCACAATTCATCTCACCCAGCCGCACCATTCGCCCACCCAATTCTAAATTGGTTTCCGGGGATACCAGCAACCTGTCTCCAAATTCTTGCAGCCAGTTTTCCCACTCAGCATCTTTGATTTTGCAGCCGATTAAAAAGCCTTTAATATCGCCCCGACTCCAGCCTTGTTCAACTCCTTCTAACAGTTGCAAAAATTTCTGTTCGTATTCCCCAAAAGTGCGAATCGGAGTTGGCTTTGGCGCTGGGGGTACTGGTTTGCGGAATCGCCGCTGAATTTGCTGCCACAGGTTGAGGATGCGTTGCCAAATTTGTCGGAACATTGGCTGGGTGGATGATGTGTTGTTGGAGATTGTAGCAGATTTTGGGGGTGAATGTACATTTTGCGCGTTGATGTCGATTTAATTACCAAATGTCGTAGGGGCGGGTTCACCAACAATATATAACGACGATCGACAATTCATATAAACCCGCCCCCACCCACCATAAATCTGAATGTACATTAATATTATTCGTTGGGTTGGGGCGGGTTTTTGAGATTGTTTTTTTCAGGCGATTATGGTTGGTAAAACCCGCCCCTACGATCGCAGAAATTACACAACAACGAATCAACGAGACATGATATTAGAGAACTCGATAATTCATCCGTGTATCCGTGTCAAAATCCGTGTCGTGCCTTCTTCCTTACCCTAAAAAGAAATAATCAAGTAACCATTCAGGAACTTAGCACCAGTAACAGATTTCCCCGTTAGCGCCGGAGGCAGCAAAATATTGCGCCGCTGATCGCCCGCTTCGATCGTCACTTCCGGCCCCGATTGAATCAATTTAATTTCTTTCTTGTCAAACCCAGGCAAAAACAAACTAACTTGACGCTGTGCAATGTTTATGTTAATGGGTTTAGGAGCTTTTGCGGCCTCCGAAAAATCTGGCAAAGCATCAATTAGCGGCTGCCAATTATTGTCACTGTGCGCCGGAACCGAAACAGCCGTCAAAGGATCAAACTCGGCAGTAATAGCTTCTGTAACCGATGCTTGATTAACAATGACACCGCCCACAGTCAAACTAACTTGTTGAGAACTTCCCCAAAGATAGCGAGCAGTTGCGATCGCACTTGCATCTCCAGTCGTCACCAAAAAAGCCGCCGTGCGGTTGGGATCTGCCAGCGCTTCCTTACCCTTATCCAAAAGATTATCGACTTGCTTAGTAGATTGAAAAGCATTGTCTCCCGACAAATCCACCGTCAACACCGTACTGACAACCGGTTGAATAAAAGGTGAAAGCGCTTTACCCAAATCCGAATCTACCAAAGCTTGACGGAACCTGCGGATGTACCAACTCAGAATTTCCGGCATTCCCAGCATCCGCAGCGTATCCATGCCGCCATTGCCGTCATAAACAATTACATCGTATTGTTTGCTGTCCTCGTATTCCCGAAGTTCGTTCAACGCCAGCGCGCTGTCCATTCCCGGCAACACTCCTAATTCTTGGCCGTAAATCTGCTTGAAAAACGGAGTACGGACATATTGAGCTTCTAGTTGTTTAATTTCGTCCCACCTGCGTTCTACCAGCGGCGCGCTTTGCACCTGAACTGCTTTGAGGTTGGGGGCGATTTCCTGGGGGCTGAGAGTCAGGGGAACTCCTAGCAGAATACCCAATGCAGGGCCCGGATCTTGGCCGAGCAGCAGAACTCGCTTGCCTTGAGCCGCGTATTTTTTAGCTGTTGCGATCGCGATCGTACTGCGGCCAGTGCCACCTTTGCCCAAAAATGTCAAAATCAAAGCCATTTTCTGTTCTCACTGCCAAAGCTTACTCTTTAATATTTAACTCAATTGGCGTAAGTCCCACGCTGTAATTGTACTCAATTGGGCGTTGGGATATAAGCCAAGCAAGGTCTATAACAAAGATATCCAATTCCCTGAATTTCTAACAAAAACGTTTAAGATATAAGTGGTTGCGACCCACTCACTCGGCTGAAATACAGAACGGTCATAGTAGCAATAGTATGCTTACCGGGAAACTGCCAGAGAAAGGAGGAAAAAGCAGACCGCTGGTTGGTAAGGTAAGTCCCGCCGTAAAAAATAAGCCAAGTTTGCTGTACGAAGAAAGGTTTTTTGGTCTTGGGAAACAGGACTTCTGCGTGGGTTCCCTATGAAGGGATAAAGGCTGCAAAGCCAGAAATGCGGTGTAAGACTCCGATCGGCTTAGATGTCGAATCTCAGCAATGAGATCCCCAATAGAGCAACGGCAGACGAGACACGAAGCCTATACACTCACCGAAGGTCAGTGCTAGGTATTTCACGCGCAACCTTCAGCCAGAGTCGGGGAGGGGGCAGAGTGGAGGAAGAGGAGAGTCGGTGAGTGGGAGAGTGGGAGAGGGGAAGAATTGGGAAAATTTTTCCTCTTCCTTCTTCCTTCTTCCTTCTTCCTTCTTCCTTCTACATCTGTTAAACGGGTTCTAGCTCATCTTCAAAGAACCAAGTCGCAAAACCGTCAAACTTGACAACCACGCCTACTCCGCTACCGTCAACCATTCTGAATCCGTCAACAGTGCCTACTGGATTCTCCTTTATCTTGCCCACTATATTTGCAGGTATCCGATCTCTGAGACGGCGCACCTTGACTCTCTGACCTACTTCTATTGCCACTGAAATTGTTCTCCTGCTCTATATAACCTATATACAACCGTTTATTTTACAGTTTGGCGTCTACTTCGGAACAGCCACACCAGCAGCCGATCGCTCCCTATGATTTTCCCTCGAAATTTCCACCAACTTTCCCTAAAAGACGGTATTCTAGTCGGAGTGCGTCGATCGTCTACCCTGATTCGCTTGGGTTTGCTTCATAAGGTTTCACAGCGGCTAGCTCCACTGGCAGAGGCTGTTCACCACTTAGATAATTATTTTTTATTGCTTCGCAAAAAGAAGTTTTTTATTAATTGCCACAACTACAGAATTTATCCCAAATTAGTCATCCTTCCGGCAGAGGCCAAAAGGCCTTCACAGGCAGTAATTAATTTTATGTTTGCTATATATAAATCTGCCCTCTCTAACGTTGACATCGGCGAAATTTCATGCTGCCAAAGACTTTGAGTCGGGTTGGCCAAATTTCCCGAAGCTCAGATTTTAGTAAAATGCCATGTTGTAACAGTTTACTAAAATCTGACAATAAAAAGAAGGTTTAATGCTAAGCTTCCCTGCTGAGAAAGTTAATTTTTGCTGCTTTTTTACGGCCTAAAAAATGGAACGATTTCCGGATGTATGCCGTCTGATAGAGGAAAGGAAGTCGAGGAACTTCAATATGACAAAATTGAAATTATGAATAAAATTTTTACGTGTGGGCGATCGACCAAAATTCCGCTCCTAAGTTTGTCCTTGGCTGTGCTGGCCCTTGTGCAGCTTGGTCGTGGGACGATCGCCAGTCCGCCCTCTCCATCCCCCAAACAGCCGTCGAACGCTACTAAAATTGTCTCGGTCGATCGACCGCCAGCATTGCCAACCGCCTCCCAATCTCCAACAAATACGGCAACTGTGGCGGCGAATTCATCCCCAGCAGAGACGATAAAGGCTCAGGGAACAGCGACTGGGCGATCGCTCGAAATAGAAGAAATTCGGGGTACAGTCAGCTTTAAAGGGCGGCCAGCGGTTGTGGGCGATCGGCTACTCGCCCCCGGAGACGAAATCATCACCGGCCCCGATTCCACAGCCCGTTTAGGCATCGACAACAACATCGGCGTGGTGGAAGTTGCCGAAAAAACCGCAGTCAGAATATCCAATTTGTCAAGCAGTGCAGGTGGCGAAAAAGACACAGCGATTTTTGTCAGCAGGGGGCGAGTCAGATTGTCGATCGGCAAAACTGCTGCGACAACTCCCGCAGCCAACACCTCAACAATTATCCCGCCGAACCAAATAGTCGCCCTCAATACCTTCAGCGGACTCGGCAAATCCAGTCAAATTGCCCAAAAAACCCGTTCTGCCAAAAGGGCCCCAGTCAGGGTTGAAACCCCAGAAGGCGTTGCCGGAGTCCGCGGCACCTCCTTTGGCGTCAGCGTCGGCGGCGGCAAAACCGCAGTCGAAACTATTGAAGGTCAAGTCGTAGTATCCGGCAACACCGACTCGGAAGTAGTTCTCAACAGCGGCAACTCCACGACTATTTTCCCTCAAACCCCGCCCGTGGCGCCCTCAGCCAGCCCTCGCCTAGCTCAACTCAAAGTCCGCAGTTTGTTGAGACTCAGCGGCAATATCTATAGCCTCAGCGGTCAAATTAACCCGATCGACACAGTTTATGTCCACAACGAAGAGATTAAGATCGATCGAAAGGGCAACTTCAAAATCCAAGGAATTTTACCGCCAAGCCGCCGCCTCAAAATCTTAGTGCGAGGCCCGTCAGTCACAGAAAGGCATTACAGCTTCGCAGTTCGCTAAACAACCTATCGTCGCGAGTAATATACGCGGGCAGTCTCTGAGGACGTGAGTTATATCCTAAGTCCTATCTGGGTTGATTATTTTGTGTAGGTGCGAAGCATTTTGCGGTGAAACTTGGTAGTCAAAATAAATAAATTTTGCCCCCACCCTTCGCCCTTACGGTCTCGTAAAACTTCATGACCGAAAGCATCCAGGATACAAGCCCCCGGATTCATTCCTTCGCAGACTCAGGACCCACAAATAAAAAACCTGTATCCGATGAAACTTGTCCCCCGAATTTATCCGTGGGGTCGCCTCTAAAATCTAAAATCTAAAATCTAAAATCGATTGACTCCCATTCCTCTCGAAGTTAGGACTCGAATGTCAATGATTGCGTCAAATTAATTGCATGAAGTTCAAAAAATGGATCGATCATCTCAAACAAAATCAACTGCTCGGCCTGCGGCAATATATAGCAACAAACCCTCCCTGGATGACAGGGGCAGCAGTAGGTATAATGTCTGTCGCCATGCTGCACTTTGGAATGTGGAAACCCCTTGAATATTTGGGATACAAAACCCTATTTCAAATTCGAGAATCGGGAATTTTGCCAAATCCCGGATGGGATGAGAGAATTGTGGTAATTGCGATCGAACGGCATTCCTTGCAGGAATACGGTCAATTTCCTTGGCCTCGCAACCGCTACGCCCAACTGCTGGAAGCGCTGAAAAAATCCCCCCCTACAGCAGTTGGTTTTGACATTCTTTTCCTCGATCCAAGTCCGAAAGATGATATTTTAGCCGCTGCGATCGCCGCCAACGGCAAAGTTGTACTCGCTAGAACCACCAAAGAAGAACCCGTAGCATCTTTAAAAGCAGCCGCCGCAGGTGTCGGCCACATCGGCCAGGAACCCGATAGCGACGGTATTAGCCGCGAGTCAAAAATCTTTCTCAACGGGATTCCTAATTTCGGTTTAGCCATGATTCACAGGTACAATGCTGCTAATCCCCAAGATCCAGTATTGCTCCCACAGTCCAAAAATAAGCAGGAAAAAAAAGTCTGGGTTAACTGGCCGGGGAAAACAGAAAATCTACCTACCTATGCTTTTGTTGATGTCGTAGAAGGTAGAATTCCCGCAGATACTCTGACCAATAAGTTAGTTTTAGTGGGCATAGTTGCTACCGGTTTAGACCCCATATCTTCACCTCTCGACAAGACTACGGCTGGGGTTTATTTATATGCAGCGTTGGTTGACAATTTGCTCAATCAACGCTTGCTACGGCGGCTGCCGGTACTCGTAGAAATTTTGTTATTGTTGGGGATTGGCCCGCTTACGGCCTTGGTTCTGGGCAACCGAGGGGTTAAGGAGAGAATTGCGATCGCTCTCGGTTTGCCTATAATTTGGATTGGGGCTGGTGCATTGTTATTTGGCTTCTTTTTTTGGTGGGTTCCGATTGCCGCACCTATAGGCACTCTCATTTTATCTGGCACTGCTTTGCAACTGCGGGAACAGTACGAAAAACAGCAGTTGATGAGGTTATTTGAAAAGCACGTCGCTCCAGAGACAGCTCAGCTTATTTGGGAACGCAAAGCGGAGATATTTGAACAGGGAGAACTGGAACCTCAAGAACTTACAGCAACGGTGCTGTTTATGGATATTCGTAGTTTTACTTCCATTTCAGAAAAAATGCGACCGCGAGATTTACTCACCTGGTTGAACAATTATTTGGAAGCGATGACTGACTGTATTATGGATCACGGCGGCGTTGTAGATAAATACATCGGTGATGCAATTATGGCAGTTTTTGGAGTGCCTTTTTGCCATACCGAATATCGAGAAATTCAACAAGATGCTTTGAATGCAGTTGCGGCTTGTATTGCGATGCACGAACGGCTGCACCAACTTAATCAGCAGCTTAGAATTGAACACAAACCTTTAATTAAATTTGGCATCGGTTTGCATACCGGACAGTTAGTTGCTGGTAGCGTGGGCGGTTCCCGGCGTTTGAATTATTCTGTGATCGGCGATGCTGTCAACGTTGCTGCTAGATTGGAGGCGATGAATAAGGAAATTGTTTCTGACAGTCCTTTTAATTTGTTGGTGACGGCGAGGACTTTTGCTTACGTGCGCGATCGCTACGAAGGCCAAAAAGTAGGCTCGATTCAATTGCGCGGCAAAAAAGAAGAGACTGTGGTTTATGCTATTTTGGGGGAAAAGCATTAGTCATCGGGCATGGGGCATGGGGCATGGGGCATGGGGCATGGGGCATGGGGCATTAGTTGTGATATTATGTGCTGTTAATTAAGCCCAATTACTTCATACTTGGGAATTAAAATATTGGTTGTAGGGGCGGGTTTTTCGACAATCTACGCCTGAAACAAATAATCTCAAAAACCCGCCCCCGCCCCACGGTAAATCGAAATATATATTTTTTTAGGCGATCGCCCCTGTTGGTTGATGTAGATTATTAGCGGTGTGGGGGCGGGTTTATAAAGCTTGTTTGTACTGATTAGATATTGTCGTAAAACTCGCCCCTACGGAATTATATTCTTTCCCAATTCCCAATTCCCAATTCCCAATTCCCAATCTAATCAAATACGCTTAGCCGCAGAGTTTTAGCTATTTTTTCTAACAGAAATAAGCCACCGATAGAATTTCCGTCTTGATCCAGGGGCGGACTGTAAAAGCCGATCGCACCTTGACCCGGAATTACCGAAAGCATTGCCCCGCTAACTCCCGACTTAGCCGGCAGTCCCACCCGCAGCGCAAAGCGGCCCGATGCTTCATACAAACCGCAAGTTGCCATCAGCGCTTTGACAGTACGGCAGTTTTCCCCCATTGCTCGATCGCCACTATTTACCAAAACCATCCCCAGCTTAGCTAAATCCTCCACAGTTCCCGACAAACAGCAGATGCGATTGTAGGTTTCTAAAGCAATTTCTGCATTTTGAATATAACCCGATTCTACCATTTTCAAGGCGAGATTCCAATTATTTTTATTCGGATTTGTCTTCACTGAATCGAGCATTAACTCGTCAACAAATAACTGACTGTTTGCCTGTTGATTCAGCCAATCAAGCAAGTTTTGACAGCGCGCAACAGCATTTTGACCGGGAATCAAAGACGCTAGGGCGATCGCCCCGCTATTAATCATCGGGTTTCTCGGCTTCCCTTGGTCTATTTCGAGTTGAGTTAGGGAATTGAAAGGCAGTTGCGAAGGCTCGCAGCCAACGCAGTCAAATACCGTTTTTTCGCCCAATTCGCACAGCAAATAAAGCAGCACAAAGGGCTTGACTACACTCATCAGCGGGAATGTTTGAGCAATGCTACCCCAGCTCAAAATTTGACCGTCAATTGCCCGAATTTGCACGGCAAACCCTTGTCTGTCTGCTTGTGCAAGGAGAGGTATGTACGCGGGAATTTGACCCGATTTACTGCGATTAATTGCCTCTTTTGCCCAAGCTGCCAGTTGTTCGGCTTGCAGGGAAGATAGTTGGCTGGTGGATATATTCACGCTCGATTATTTCGATCATTTTAAATTTTAGATTGGCATTCCTGGCGCGATATTGAGCCATAAGCCCCCTTTATTAACCGAATTGCGTCACTTGGGCCCGCTGCGGGAAGAAACTGGGTTTCTTCGGGGAGATAAGGCAAGCTCATAATTTGATGAAATTTTTGTGTGGTGTCCCGCCTGGCCGAAAAATACAACGCAAGATGCGGGACACCTTATTTAAGGCTGTTGACCTTTGGGCCCGCCGGGAGCAAATAAATTTTTCATGAAAAACCTGTACTTTGCATAAAAATCTCCCTTTCACCCGGATATATAAGTAGCAGCTTCAAGGCAACGCTGCTAGCCAAAACAAACAAGCACTAGCTGGAAATGCCTTCAGATTCTTATGTTGAAGCCCCAGCAAGGGGCGGGGTGCATATTTAACTTAATTCTTTCAGAGTTCGCCAAATCCTGTCCGGAAAACCCCCGAACCTTTAAGAATGTACTATCCAACCGGATTCACCAAAACCAGGATAAAAAAATGGCAGACGAACCGAAAGCAGAAGCACCAAAGCCAGCTCCGCTGACTTTTAAGGGTGTGTGCAGCGACGGAGTTCTCAAAGGCAAAGAAATTGAAGGCAAACTAGACATCAAAGTCAATGTTGAATCTGTCAAAGCGGCAGAAGCACCGCCCAAAAAATCCCAGTGGGAGCCAGTTATCTTTTGGGTATTGTTTGCATTTATGGCAAACTTGATTGTCGGCGACCCCGCCGGAATGAGAAAAAACAGCTCCCCACAAAGGTCTCATTCTCATCAGATGTTAAACCAATCTGGGGAGCAGTCGCTGTTGCCTAAGAAAAACACCAGCAACTTGCCACTTTAGGCCCTGGGAGCTTGCCAGCCGCGCAAATAGTAATAGAAAGACCCGAAATATTCATCGAATACTCGCGTCGTAGTTACCAAAGCTTCTGCACTAGGCAAAAAATCTCCCGCGTCTAAGCGGAGTCTACTAGATTTCCCTCCTGATGTGGGTTGAAAAGTGTAGAAGTCGGTAGCCCTAGGAATCACCTGGATTCCCATATTCGCAAAAGCGAGGCTGGCACGGCGCATCTGAATCGCAGATGTTACCAGGATTACTTTGCGCGGGGCGCCACGGGTGTCGAGTATCTTTCTCACCTCTTGGGCGCTGGTGCGTATGTTGCTGCCGTTATCGTCGAGAACGATACTGCTGCGCGGCACGCCCATGTTGTTTGCCAGCAAAGTCTCGATATCCTTAGCTTCGCCAACATAACCCTCCAACTCTGGTCTGGGGCCAGCGGTAACGATGACCATCGGTGCCACTTTTTGGCGGTACAAAACGGCTGCATAGGGCAGGCGATTGCCTGTATCTGTCAGTTGAATCGCTACTCGGTTGGGGATGTGAGGCTGAGTGGTTCCCTTGCCCAAGAGGACGATCGCCGCTGCGGTTTCATCGCAGCAAGCTGTGCGGACGGCGGCAGCGGCGTCCCGTTCTGCTTGCTCCGCGAACCAGTAAGCGACAACTGGCATACTCGAAAGGATCAAAACTAGCAGCGCTGCCAGGATCATTCTCGGCGCCGGGTTGCGGATGCCCCCGTTCGTGATCAGCGCCGATGCAATCACCAGCAGAGTGATGGAAAAACCCAGCGGCTTAAAGAAGAAGGCTATGAGCCCGAAAATCGCTGCTCCGACCGGGGTGTCTGGTGCAAAAAAAGCTAGGATCAAAAGGCTGATCAGCAGCAAAACGCGCAGCCGGTCTAATAAGGGATTGTCTTTGCCTCCTGATTGATCCCACCACGATTTGATCAGTGAGAACAGGAGGAATAGAAATAGAATGCGAGCTAACAGTTCTGGCATCTTGCAATATTCTGTGTCTTCATAAATTAGTACAGAAGTTTGGAAACGAGCGCGAATTTAGCTGCGGGAGGAAATACGGGCATCGGTGGGTTTTTAACTTTCGCGAATAACGCAGTCCGATCGCATTTATCCTGATGCTCGCTTCCGGTCAGCTATCAACCATTGGTTGCAGGGTGAAACCCGCTACTTCCAGTCACAGATTGCTGACAGTTAATTGGTAATTGATAACTGGTAATAGTTGATGGGTAATTGGTAATGGATCGAACACGCCGCAGGTGGAATTGACAATTCAAGCCTGCTTTGTTCTGCCTACTTTTTTCCCCATTACCTGTTACCGATTCACCAATCCCAATTTATCGGCGCTTCAGTTGATTCCGAATTGCCTGCGTTACCGTTTGAATTACTTTAACACGAGCATAATACTTGTTATCGGCCGCAATTAGCGTCCAGGGAGCAAGCGGCGTGCTGGTGCGCTGAATCATTTGATTCACCGCCACTTCATAATAATTCCACTTTTGGCGATTCCGCCAATCTTCCTCGGTGAGTTTGTATTGTTTAAATGGATTGTTTTGCCGCTCTGTAAACCGCTTTAGTTGCTCGTCAGGACTGATGTGCAGCCAGAATTTAACTAAGACACAACCGAAACTGGTGAGTTGCTCCTCAAATTCGTTGATTTCCTGATAAGCTCGGCGCCATTCGGGTTCGGTGGCAAATCCTTCGACTCGCTCGACCAGCACTCTACCATACCAACTACGATCGCAAATGCTGATTTTACCAGCCGTTGGCAGCCGCCGCCAGAACCGCCACAGGTAGTGGTGCGCTTTTTCTTCGTCTGTCGGCACCCCAAAGGCATTAACGATGTAACTGCGGGGGTCTAATATGTCCGTCAAGCGTTTGATTGCTCCTCCTTTACCGGCGGCGTCCCAACCTTCAAACAGGACTAACACGGGGATTTCCTCTTCGTAGATGCTTTGTTGCAGTTGGCCAAAACGGGTTTGTTCCTCGCGAAGTTGCTGTTTGTATTCGTCGGGCGACAGCGATTGAGTTAAATCTACTTGGCCCAGCAAGTCTGGTTCGGTGGGTTGCAAGCTTTCTTGAGGTGGCAATTTCACGGGTGCAGATTGCGTCGGCAGTCTGTCTAAGGCTTCTGTAATTGTCGCTGCCATTTGGGTCAAAACTTTGACTCTTGCCCACCGTTGACAATCGCCTTCTACTAGCGTCCAAGGTGCGGGGCCCGTGCCGGTTTGGGCTACCATTTCTTCGGCAAAAGTTGTGTATTCTTGGTATTTTTTGGCTTGTTTCCAATCTTCGGGCCGCACTCGCCAAGCTTGTAAGGTGTCGTCTTCTAGTTTTTTGAGCCGATGCTTGAGTTCTTTTTTGCTGAGGTGAATCCAAAATTTGGCAATGGCGGCGCCGTCATCTACCATCTGCCGCTCGAAGGCGTTGATTTGCCTGATTGCTGTCGGTACTTCTGCGTCGGAGACTCGATCGAACAATCGGTCTTCTAAAATGTGAGTGTACCAACTGTGATAAAAAAAGCCAATTTTGCCACGGGCGGGGAGTTTCTGCCAAAATCGCCACAGGAAAGGATAGCCTATTTCTGCATCTGACGGCGGCCAAATCGGGTGTACCGCAAACCCGCGCGGGTCCATGTACCCCACCATTTTTTTGACCAGCGCGCCTTTACCGGCGGCGGCCCAACCTTCGAGGACGATAATTGCGGGCAATTTTTTTTCCCTGCAGGCCAGTTGGAGCGATCGCAACTGTTGCATTAAAATTTCTATCTTGGCATCATAGGTTTCTTTATCCAGGGAAATATCTAAATCGAGGTTGTCGAGCATATTTACCTCATATTAATCAGTAAAAAACAGTTTAACGTTAGTTTAACGTTTGGATAAAATTAAATCCTCAATTCAGGGGAAAACGTTATAAAAATTACAGTTACGGCTGGTTAAAAGCCGATCGCTCCTGCAATCAAATGCCACCCTCGTTAATACTAGCAAGAATCCCTCGCTTTCAAACTTGCAAAAAAAAACAGCTCAGGTTATAGTTGAAATAGGGAACTTTTAAATAAGTTCAATTTCTCCCCTCCCCCGATCGGGCGAGTTAACAGGAGGAGCCAAAAATCCCTGAAAAAGGATTTATTGTAAAACAGAGCAAAAGTAAAAATCAACTACCCGGTGGGGGTGACAACTTCTTTACTTAGCTGTAGAAACTTTATTCAAACAATAGTAGTTACTTAAGCACCAAGCTTGGTAACGAAAGAGAGCGCGACTCATCGACATCCAGCCATAAACTCACATACAAACCTAGCCCAAAAGGGCAAATCAATTTTTATGATTGCGCTATAAGATAAAACCTGAAAGCCTGGGTGATATAAACAGGTTTCTGAGTTTTATCGACACCATTCTCAAATACTAAAAACAGTTTAGGTGCGGGCTCGCGTGCCCGCCCCACAAGAGTATTTATTTCTTGTGGAACAGGCCGGAGTGCCTGTTACTGACGTTTGTCCAAAATGTCTGAATTACTGTACTTGTTTGCCCATACCAATTAAGAGGAACAGTCCGAAATTACGGATTGCAAGTTTTTTATGAATATCTTGACAACACGCTCCTACAAAGGCGAAACTGACTGGTGCGCGATCGCAAATTTGATCGATGCTTGCGAAGCAGTCGATCGACTCGGCGAAGAAGTCTCCGCAACTGAACTCAAGCTAATACTTGATGCCCCCAAACTCGACCAAGCCCGCGACGTGCAGTTGTGGGAAGATGGTAATTACAAAGTAATCGGCTTAGCACTCCTAGATATGCCCGATTCGCCAGAGGAAATAGACGCTTGTCTCTGGTTTTACGTGCATCCAAATGTCCGTAGCGAAGGTTTAGAAAAAGACATAATTAAGTGGGGAGAAAAGCGGCTGGGCGAAGTAGGAAAAGAACGCAATTTGCCGGCAAAATTGCGTACCTACAGCCGGGAGGACAAAACCGATGAGATGCGGCTGTTAGAGAAACAGGGCTTTGAAGTCGATCGCTATTTTTGGACAATGGCCCGATCCCTCGCCGAACCGATTCCCACACCCGAATTTCCGGCAGATTTTGCACTGACACACGTATCAGGAGAACAAGACATCCAACCCTGGGTAGAGATGTTCAACCAGTCATTTATCGATCACTGGAATCACCACGATTTAACTGCGGAAACGGTGCGCTACTGGATGCAAGACGCCAATTATCAGCCGGAATTAGACTTGATTGCTGTTTCGGGCGATTCCCTGCAGGATAGCTTCGCTTCACGCAAATTTGCAGCTTTCTGCGACTGTCAAATCAAACCCCAAAAAAACGCCCGCAGCGGCACAAAAGACGGTTGGATTGAATTGTTGGGTACGCGGCGCGAGTTTCGGAAAATGGGTTTAGGAAAAGCGATGCTGTTAGCTGGTTTGCATAAGTTGAAAGCAGCGGGTGCAAACACAGCTAAACTCAGCGTTGATGCTGACAGTTTGACGGGGGCGACAAAGCTTTACAAATCAGTCGGTTTCCGCCCGATGGAAACTTGGATCGAGTGGGCTAAGACAGTGTAAATTCGTTAGGGTGGTCAGAAACCGGGTTTTTGCGAAAATACTGCGTTACAGCCGGCAGATTCGGTAAAAAACCCGGTTTCTTTGGTTTTGATGCGATCGCCCTTTTGGATCGAATGGGCGATCGTACTTTTATTATGTCGCGCACATTATGCTAGGATTAACTGATCAAAAATCATCCTAATTTCTATGACGCGATTCATTCACGATCGCTTTGCTAAAGAATACCTAGAAGAACTGCTTTCACCCATCGGAACAGTTAAGGTCGGTCGCGATGTGACTTCGGAAGTCCGAGAAATCGATGTTTATTTCACTCCAGGTACCGCAATTCCCGAATACTCATCAAGCCTGGGATTGTTGGGAAAAATGGCTGACACAACTGCAATTTTTGAACCGTTTCGCAATCCGGTAACTGTCAGCGAAGTCTTGAGCTGCATGAGTAAGTTATGGGATTTGCGAGGTGAATTGGAGCGGCAGGCGAGAAGAGAAAATACTCGCTATGATGAGGATCTGTTGCCCCGAATGTGGATTTTGACACCCACAGCATCGAAAGCGCTGGTGGAGGGTTTTGGTGGGATACCAAACCCTGAGAATTGGATCGAGGGAATCTATTTTTTCCCGGAGCACTGGCGAGCAGCAATTGTGGCGATTCACCAGTTGCCAGAAATCCCAGAAACCCTGTGGTTGAGGATTTTGGGGAAAGGGAAAGTACAGCAAAGGGCGATCGGGCAATTGAGTGCTTTAGCAACGGACGATCCGTTACGGATTATTGCGCTAGAATTATTGTATCGTCTACAGTCACATTTAGTAGTCGAAACCCAACAGGAACCTGAGCCAGAAGAGCGGGAGTTAATTATGGCGATTGCACCACTTTTTCAACAACAAATACAAGCAGCACAGCAACAAGCTAGAGAAGAAGGACTAGAACGAGGACTAGAACGAGGACTAGAACGAGGACTAGAACGAGGACTAGAACGAGGCAGACAAGAACAGCAGCGCTTAATCTTAGAAAATTTTCTGCGAGTTAGATTTGGAGAATTAAGCCAGAGAATGACAGTATTTTTATCTCCAATATCCAACTTGCCGGCTGCGGAATTTACAGTGTTGTTGCTGGCAATATCGATGCTAACAGTTGATGAAGAAGGGCGGGAACAAGCTGTAAGATTATTGGCAGAAAATGTCTTGAGAATGTACCAAAAGGAATTGGGTGATATTCTGCCTACAGCCATTACCAATTTACTAGCATTGCCTGTGGCAGAATTGACATTGTTGGTAGAACAACTGCCGCAGTTATCGGCTGATGGATTGAGGGAAAGGTTCGGGAAAATTCCTGAATAAACCTGTTTGAGTAGCTATAGAGTGCGATCGCCATTTTTTACTCAAGGGGCGATCGCACTTTTCTTGATTTCCTAAATCAGCCGGAAATTAGCGGATGTAATCGCATTGGCACTCACTCCAATCATCACACCTAACTCTTCTCCGGTCAAGACATTTTTGATGAGAGTTCCCTGAGTATTTTGAGTGATTGCTAACTGACCAAAACTCAAACCTCCGCTTAATCCAATCAAGTCTTGACCGATGGTAAAATCAGCGATGATATCAAATCCTTGACCAGTTGTTAAGGCAAAGATATCGTTGCCACTACCGCCAATCAAACTATCATTGCCCATGCCTCCATCAAGCAAATCGGAGCCTTTCCCACCAGTGAGAGTATCGTTATCTTCGCCTCCGTAAAGAGTATCATTTCCTTCGCACCCTCCCAGGATATCTGCTCCTGCGTCACCGTTGATTAAGTCATTACCTTCACCGCCGCAGATGGTATCTGAACCTAACTGTCCAAACAGATTGTCATCACCTTGACTACCAAGAATTATGTCGTTACCTTTACCTCCATATAAAACGTCATTATCCTTGCCACCATTGATGAAGTCATCATCTTTGTTGCCATAAATGATGTCAATACCTTCGCGGCCATGTAACAAGTCATTGCCTTTGCCTCCGAAGATTAAATCGTTGCCCAATTCGCCAAGAACGATGTCGTTTCCTCCATCTCCATAGAGGATGTCGTCACCTTTGCCTCCGATGATGAAGTCATTGCCTTGGTTGCCATTAAAGATGTCGTTGCTGGCACCACCATATAAGTTGTCATTCCCGGATTTGGCATCGAATATATTGCCGTTGTTAGTGCCGAGAAATTCATCGTTTTGGGCAGTGCCTATTTGAATTCCCGATACACCAAGTATGGTGTTTTCAACTGCATTGGGTTGGTTTAAGTTGGGATAGGCAATGTCATCGCAGATGCAGTCGTCATTGGGGATGTTGTTGGTTGTTGGTGTTGGCGTTACCGATGGTGTATCGGTTCCCGTTGGCGTCAGTGTTACCGATGGTGTATCGGTTCCCGTTGGTGTTGGTGTTCCCGTTGGTGTTGGTGTTCCCGTTGGTGTCGGTGTTACCGTTGGCGTTGGTGTTCCCGTTGGCGTCGGTGTTCCCGTTGGCGTCGGTGTTCCCGTTGGCGTCGGTGTTCCCGTTGGTGTTGGTGTTCCCGATGGTGTTCCCGTTGGTGTTGGTGTTCCCGATGGTGTTCCCGTTGGTGTATCGGTTCCCGTTGGTGTCGGTGTTCCCGTTGGCGTCGGTGTTCCCGTTGGCGTCGGTGTTACCGTTGGCGTCGGTGTTCCCGATGGTGTCGGTGTTCCCGTTGGTGTCGGTGTTACCGATGGCGTAGGTGTTCCCGTTGGTGTCGGTGTTGCTGTGGAATTACTAAAGAGAATGATGTCGGTTGGTGAGAGAGAATTGGCTTTGATAGAGATAGTTTGACCATTCCCTAAATTTAAGACTAAACCCGAAGGGGTAGATTGTAATGCGGCGATTACTTGTTCGGGTGAGGTGAAACCGAAGGCGACATCAAGTTGTAATTTATCTTCTCCAGGGGTGAAGTCGGAAATCTGGTTTTGTCCACCGAAAGTACCAGGAACGGGACTAAAGATAAAGGTGTCATTACCAACTCCTCCGGTGAGGGTGTTGTTGCCAACTCCGCCATTGAGGATGTCATTACCAACGCCACCATCAAGGATGTCATCACCACCGCCACCGCTGAGATTGTCTGGGTTGCCCGTACCTGTGAAGTTGTCGTTAAAGGGACTGCCAATGATAGTGATGGGTTGAGTGATGTTGCTGAAGTTTTGGGTAACGCTGTTGGGAGAGGAGGCATAGTCGAAGAAGTTGGTTGAAGTCGGTGTTCCCGATGAAGTCGGTGTTCCCGATGAAGTCGGTGTTGCCGATGAAGTCGGTGTTGCCGATGAAGTCGGTGTTCCCGATGAAGTCGGTGTTGCCGATGAAGTCGGTGTTGCCGATGAAGTCGGTGTTCCCGAT
>NZ_JAUBOZ010000208.1:0-4899 GCF_036700475.1 Microcoleus sp. T2B6
CTTGGTGTAACGATCCACTGACTGACGTAGCGATCTATCGCCTGACTCTTTTAAGATACAAGGGGCGGGTTCACCAACCATTTATGTCAGAAACCAACAATATAATAAACCCGCCCCCACCCAACTATAAATCTCGAAAATAAGCGTGTTTCCCCAAATTACCGTAGGGGCGGGTTCACCAACCATAATCGCCTCAGACCAAAAATCTCGAAAACCCGCCCCCACCCAACGACAAATCCGAATCTACATTTTTGGGATGCAATCGCATATCAGATTAATCTAGGCGATCGGCTGGGTGGGGACGAGTTTACCAACAATTCATACGAGAAACCAACAATCTCAAAAACCCGCTACACAAACTCAACCTTAAAAAGCTTACCCAAAAATGTTACACTAAACAAAAGTCTCAGTTAAATGCTCTCTAATAGAACTATGCAACTTACTGAACAACGATACTACTCGATCGAGGAATATCTAGCACTAGAAGAAGCTGCTGACTACAAAAGCGAATACATTGACGGTGAAATATTTCCTATGGCCGGTGGCTCTACCAATCACAATCAAATAGCGCTCAATTTCAGTACCGAACTAAATTTTGCGTTCAAAAAACTAGACTATCGAGTTTTCATGAGCGATGTCCGCTTGTGGATACCCAAGAAGCGCATCTATACCTATCCCGATGTGATGGTAGTATGTGGGGAGCCGGAGTATTATAATAACCGCACCGATACGATTACCAATTCCAGGGTAATTATTGAGGTTTTGTCAGCTTCAACTAAAGGATACGATCGCAGCAAAAAGTTTGAGGGATACCGCACGATTCCCACTCTTGAAGAATACTTATTGATCGACCAAAACCGGAGATATATCGAACATTTTTCTAAGACGGATGATAAGCGATGGTCGTTTGCTGAGTACAATGAATCGGATGAGACGATCGCGCTTGCTTCAGTATCCTTTGAAATTGCTGTGGCAGATATATATAATAAAGTGAATTTTGAACAAGTAGATCGAGAAATTGCACCTGAAAAATGATTGTAGGGGCGGGTTCACCAACCATCTGTGCCACTAATTAAGAAAATAAATAAACCCGCCCTGCCCGACAAAAAATCTCGATCGCCCGCAATTATTGTAGGGGCGGGTTCGCCAACCATTTTTGCCACTAATTGAGAAAATAAATAAACCCGCCCTGCCCAACGACAAATCCGAATCAATATTCTTTGCATTCGATCGCACATCAGCTTAATCTAGGTTATTGGTTGGGTGGGGGCGGGTTTATCTAGATTGTCTGCTGGTATTAAATATTATTCGTAAAACCCGCCCCTACGATAGCGTGTAGGGGCGGGTTTCACCAACAATTTATGTGAAAAACTAACAATCTCAAAAACCCGCCCCCACCCAAATTGAGGATGTCGAGCGTTTCCATTCAATTAGTTTCCCCAGCGAGTGGGGAGTGTTTAACGTTAATTTCCGTCGCTGCGATCGGTTGTTTCCATTCAACCAGTTTTAAAACATTTAGGTTTGCAGAATGCTGAGATTTTCAAAACAGCAGACGATTGGGTTTTAATAGCTCGAAAATAAGCGATCGTGTGTGCCCAAATTATCGTAGGGGCGGGTTTCACCAACCATCTATGTCAGAAACCAACAATATAATAAACCCGCCCCCACCCAACGACTGAGAATAGTTATATTTTGCCCCGATTATGGGGCTTTTTTTTGTGCTTATTAATTCTTCGCAACTAGGATTGATTGCAGAAATTTGAGTTGTAAAAGTTTGTCTTTGGAGTTTTCCAGAGCTTAAAAATTTAGAGCTTTTGGCACTACAGAAGGCTCTGAGTTTTTTATTTCTGTTTGCGGTGTCGGGTGGAGTCGAAGCCTCCTTCGATTCCGCATTAATAGAGACTTCGACTAAATTTGTCTTAGCTACCTATTTCTAGCGAGTGACAATTTAACTTGCTAGAGAGTGACAATGTAAGTGCCGTAACCCTTCGGCTGGGGGATAGGCTGGGGGATAGGACGATGCCTTAAAGACGTTATTCTATGCGGTAGAGGCGTCCTCTAAAGGCATCCCCCCAACATTAGACTATTAGAAATCTAGTCTTTTGTCAACAGCTATTTATGGTTTCCCTTAAACTGTCGCATTAATAGAAGACTTCCACTAATTTTGTTTTAGCGTTTCCATTCAAGTAGTTTCCCCAACGAGTGGGGAGAGCGGCACAGAGGAAGAAATGCGATCGCGATTTGAGTTTCCATTCAATTAGTTTCCCCAACGAGTGGGGAGGGAAAAGCTAGGAATAAAGGCAAAAAGGCAGAATGGAAAGGCATATTTAGAGTTTCCATTCAATTAGTTTCCCCAACGAGTGGGGAGAACTGAAAGAGCCTACTGATGAAGCTTTCGACAAAGCTGTGTTTCCATTCAATTAGTTTCCCCAACGAGTGGGGAGTCGGTGGAGATTTGAGCAAGCTTTCAGAAAAGGATCGGGCGTTTCCATTCAATTAGTTTCCCCAACGAGTGGGGATCTCACAATGCACTAACTTTATACCTCTACCGTCCCTACACTTGGTTTCCATTCAATTAGTTTCCCCAACGAGTGGGGAGAACCTCTAATCTAGGCGGACGGTGATCAAATATTTCCTGAGTTTCCATTCAATTAGTTTCCCCAACGAGTGGGGAGGGTAGCAGATACGCTGCACCGCCTGAAATGGACAGATTTCCAAATGTTTCCATTCAATTAGTTTCCCCAACGAGTGGGGAGTTATTTTGATCAAAAAACACGATTTGCTCTAAATTTTCAAGTTTCCATTCAATTAGTTTCCCCAACGAGTTGGCAGGGCGATCGAGAAAATTCGCGCCGACATCGAAAAACTGCACTTTAAGTTGTTTCCATTCAATTAGTTTCCCCAACGAGTGGGGAGCAATCCGCATCAAAGGCGAAGTGATGGAAACGGCTTTAGGTTTCCATTCAATTAGTTTCCCCAACGAGTGGGGAGTGGAGAAGCAAACAAAGCAATTCTCCAAGAAATAGACCTAACGTTTCCATTCAATTAGTTTCCCCAACGAGTGGGGAGAAAAAGGGTAAACACAACGCTCTAGTGATCTATCTGTAGTTTCCATTCAATTAGTTTCCCCAACGAGTGGGGAGTAAAGTACAAAACTCAGGAAAAATTGCTAACTGGACTGTACTGTTTCCATTCAATTAGTTTCCCCAACGAGTGGGAGTTAGAATTGCCAAGCCTCTAGATCCGAATAACGATGTAATGTTTCCATTCAATTAGTTTACCCAACGAGTGGGGAGGATTCAATCGAGAAAATTCGGCAAGAAAATACCGCGTTTCCATTCAATTAGTTTACCCAACGAGTGGGGAGCGATGAAGTCGAGCCAGAAGGTACAATCCACTGGTTTCCATTCAATTAGTTTCCCCAACGAGTGGGGAGAAAAACTACGACAGACGTACTCAATGCCATCCTATAGTTTCCATTCAATTAGTTTCCCCAACGAGTGGGGAGAAGATTTGAAGGATGCGGAGGAAGTGGTTGATCAGCTAGTGTTTCCATTCAATTAGTTTCCCCAACGAGTGGGGAGGATATGGGATTGAGGTCGGCTTTCTTCAGCAAGGGTTTCCATTCAATTAGTTTCCCCAACGAGTGGGGAGTCAGGCTAAATGGTGGATTGATAATCGTACTACAATTGAGTTTCCATTCAATTAGTTTCCCCAACGAGTGGGGAGTCAATGTCCAACCAATATCTACTGCTGGGAAAAATCGTTTCCATTCAATTAGTTTCCCCAACGAGTGGGGAGTGTATAAAGCGTTTACCAATCTTGGGGTAGAATTTGATTCACCGTTTCCATTCAATTAGTTTCCCCAACGAGTGGGGAGGAAGGGGAACTGTAAAAAGTTTAAATCTAGGGTTCAACTCGTTTCCATTCAATTAGTTTCCCCAACGAGTGGGGAGAGATTTAACTAATTCACCTTTTAGAAACCCAAGTAAATTCTCCCCAGTTTCCATTCAATTAGTTTCCCCAACGAGTGGGGAGAAAATTAAGGCAATCTCTAAAATATGCTGCTGGTTTCCATTCAATTAGTTTCCCCAACGAGTGGGGAGAGGAAGAGGAAGAAAGAATGAGTGAAGTCTATGAAGCTCCTTAGTTTCCATTCAATTAGTTTCCCCAACGAGTGGGGAGCTTTGCATTACCATACTAAGTTGACAACACTAGAAAGTTTCCATTCAATTAGTTTCCCCAACGAGTGGGGAGTCCTCTATGATACACCCAAGACAGCGCAAGGTGTCTAGAGGCCATTTGCGAGGCTCAGATATTTTTTGTGGAACTCACACCTGTGTTCGCTCAAAATAATCCCTGAAACCCTTGCCCAGTAATGCTGCGAGGCTCATAACGCAAAAAGGTCGTTTGAGCTAATTTACCGCCAGCCTCGCAACCTTAGCTAAATAATCACTGATCCAGGTGCTTTTGTCACCGGCGCCCCCACACCCAAAACCTCCACCTGTCCCAAAGTATGGCGCGACACCGGATAAAACCGGATGCTGCGTCTAGGTTGATTAACTTTCGCAGCCGTCGCCAGAGTCGTGTAAATCTGGCAGTTGACAAAACATACTCAAAGGTAGAATATTGTCCCCATTTGCCATAACCTTTCAGCAAGTCATGCACTTTTTGCCTGCGCTTGTCAACTCGGATATCGTAGACAACGATATAAAGCAGCATACTTTATCGAATTCTATTTTGTGTTGAATAGGGATGGTAAAGTTTAGCTTCAGATGCAAGTTCAAGAGAAAAATTTTAGTTAAGTTTGTTAGTCCGCCAGCATTAGTGACAAGTTAAGGTGAGGGGTAAATTGTCAAGGGGGTATTTACATTGGTTAAAAAATAGATGAAACTCAGA
>NZ_JAUBOZ010000209.1:0-4799 GCF_036700475.1 Microcoleus sp. T2B6
ACAGGAAAATTGCCTTTTGAGACAAAAGATGCTTTAGAGATAGTTCACTGCCATATTGCTAGACAGCCAGTTCCTCCGCACGAAATCAATCCAGAAATCCCCCTAATTGTGTCTCAAATTGTCAGTAAATTGATGGGGAAGAATGCCGAAAACCGCTATCAAACTGCCTTGGGGATAAAGCATGATTTAGAAATGTGTCTGCTTCAATTACAACAAACCGACAGCATAGAAGAATTTGACTTGGGAAGGCGAGATATTACAGACCGTTTCCTGATTCCCGAAAAACTCTACGGCAGAGAAAGTGAAGTTGATCATCTATTAGCTGCCTTTGAACGAGTCAGTATCGGTAGCGCCGAAATGATGCTGGTGGCTGGCTTTTCTGGGATTGGTAAAACCGCAGTAGTGAAGGAAGTCCACAAGCCTATAGCCAGACAGCGTGGCTATTTTATTAAAGGCAAATACGACCAATTTCAACGCACTATTCCCTTCAGTGCATTTGTGCAAGCTTTTCGGGAATTGATGAGGCAATTATTATCAGAAAGTGATGCTCAGTTACAAACCTGGAAAACCAAGATTTTGACAGCCGTGGGCGAGAGTGGGCAAGTGCTGATTGAGGTGATTCCTGAATTAGAACGCATCCTTGGCCCTCAACCTCCTGCACTAGAACTGTCGGGGAGTGCCACCCAAAATCGGTTTAATTTGCTGATGCAAAAGTTTGTGCAAGTATTTACTACTGCCTCACATCCGTTAGTGATGTTTTTGGATGATTTGCAGTGGGCCGATGGCGCATCTTTGAAGTTGCTACAACTGTTGATGGAGGATAGGGGGCATCTGTTGGTGTTGGGTGCTTATCGGGATAATGAAGTTTCCCCTGTTCATCCGTTTATGTTGACAGTGGATGAGATTATTAAGTCTGGGGCTGTGGTAAATACTATTAACCTGCAACCGTTGAGTTTAGCCGATCTCAACCAGTTGGTGGCAGATACGCTGATTTGTAATTTATCCTCTTCTCAACCGTTGACAGAATTGGTTTATGAAAAAACCAAAGGTAATCCCTTTTTCTCGACTCAATTCCTCAAGGCGTTGCATGAAGAGGGTCAAATTACTTTTGACCCCCCTGTGTCCCCCCTTAGTAAGGGGGGAAGTAAAGGGGGGTGGCAGTGCGATCTTGCTCAAGCTAGACTTACCCACGCCTCGGATGTGGTGGAGTTTATGGCGGCGCAATTGCAGAAGCTGCCGAAAGAAACTCAGGATGTCCTCAAACTTGCCGCGTGCATTGGGGCGCAATTTGATTTAGAGACGTTGGCAGTAGTCAGTGAAGAATTATCAGAACAAACGGCATCAGCATTGTGGAAAGCCTTGCAAGAAGGACTCATTTTACAGATTATAGAAGGCTATAGCTTAATTCAAACAGACTTTCAATCCCTGAATCAGTCTGTTACTAACCCAATTTATAAGTTCCTCCACGATCGCGTCCAGCAAGCGGCTTATTCCCTAATACCCGAAAACGAAAAGAAAGCTACTCATCTCAAAATTGGACAGTTACTCCTACACAAATATTCGGACATAGAAAGAGAAGAAAAACTCTTTGATATTGTGGGGCATTTAAATCAAGGAATTGAGTTAATCAATCAATTAAGCGAACGAGAAGCCTTAGCCAAACTCAACTTAGAAGCGGGAGGTAAAGCGAGAAGTTCTACCGCCTATGCAGCCGCAAATATCTATCTGCAAACAGGGATTGAGCTACTGACAGTCAACTGCTGGCAAAGTCAGTATGAGTTGACCTTGAGTCTCTATGTTGGTGCCGTTGAAGCTGCCTATTTGAATGGTGACATTGAGGGTATGGAACAGATGGCAGCATTGGTGTTGCAAGAAGCTAAGACAATTTTAGACAAAATTAAAATTTACGAAATTAAAATCGCTACTCACACAGCCCAGAGTCAAATGTTGGAGGCGATCGCAGTAGCAAGAGATGCACTCTTGCAATTGGGAGTTCAACTACCCACCGAACCTGACGAAGCCTTGATTAGTAAAGCGCTACAAGCCCTGGCTAGCCAACTTCAGGACAGACAGATTGAGGAACTCGTCGATCTGCCCGTGATGACAAATCCACAGACTCAGGCAGCCATACAACTGTTAGGAATGTTGTTTCCACCCATTTTCCTGGGAATGCCCGGTTTGCTGCCCCTGTTTAGCTCCACGATGGTAAGTTTATCGCTCCAATTTGGGAATGCACCGGCATCGACGGTGGGATATGCGATTCACGGAATGGTGTTGTGTGCCTTTTCAAAAGAGGTCGAAACAGGCTATGGCTTTGGGAAATTGGCACTCTCATTGCTCGATCGGTTCAATGTGCGGGAATTCAAGTCTATAATTCTCTTTTTGTTTGTTGGCTGGATTCAGCATCATCAAGAATCTGTGAGGGCAACGATACCGACGCTGAAAGATGGCTTTACGGCTGGCATGGAAACTGGCGACTTTCTATACGCTGGCTACAGCATAAATATTTACTTTGATTCCAACTTTTTTGGTGGAATAGAACTAGATACTGTGGAACCAGAACTAGCAAGTTATAGTGCTGCTTTGGCTCAGGTGAAGCAATATTCTGCTCAGGTTTATTTAGATATGAAGCAGCAGATGGTGTTGAACTTGAGGAAAGACGGGATTCTGTCGGATTGCTTAATCGGCTCTGCCTACGATGAAACGGTGATGATTCCTAAACACCATCAGGATAATGAATTCACGGCGATCGCTATGGCCTACATCTGCAAACTGCTGCTTGCTTACTGCTATGGCAATTACACGGCTGCCCTAGCTCACATTGCCCAAGCAAAAAAGTATTTAATGGCAGTAACCGGATTAGTTTTTGTTCCTATTTTCCATTTCTATGCTGCCCTGACTAACTTGGCACTGTTTCCTACACACCCAGAAACCGAGCAAGCTGAAATTCTCACCCTGGTGGAAACCCATCAAACCACTCTGCACCAATGGGCGCAAAATGCTCCGATGAATTATCTGCATAAATGGTATTTAGTTGAGGCCCAACGGCAACGGGTGTTGGGTAATAAAGCTGAGGCGATTGAAATGTACGATCGCGCCATCTCCCTCGCTAAAGAAAATCAATTTCTCAACGAAGAAGCCCTTGCCAACGAACTCGCAGCCAAATTTTACCTAGAATGGGGTAAAGAAAAATTTGCCCAACTCTACATGATTGAGGCGTATTATTGTTATATCCAATGGGGAGCCACTGCTAAGGTAACGGATTTAGAAGCGCGATATCCTCAGTTATTGGCGGCAATTCAACCGGGAAGGAAAAACACTAAAACTACAGCAACAGTGATAACTACTGGTTCTGGTAATAAGTTAGATATAACCACAGTAATGAAAGGAACGAGCGCAATTTCTGGCGAAATAATGCTAGATAAGCTAATGTCTAACTTAATGAAAATTTTGATTGAGAATGCGGCGGCGCAAAGAGGCTATCTGATTTTCTCAAGTCAGGGAAAGCTACTGGTTGAAGCTGAAGGAGCCATAAACTCCGAACAAGTCACCGTGTTGCAGTCAATCCCCGTTGAAACCTGTCAAGAACTTTCCTCCGCAATTGTCAACTATGTGGCCCGCACTCAAGAAAGCGTGGTACTTGATGATGCTGTCCGAGAGGGACAATTTACCAACGACCCCTACATCCGAAAAAATCAGCCCAAATCAATTTTATGCGTGCCACTGATTAACCAATCTCAAATTATTAGTATTGTTTACCTAGAAAACAATCTGACAGCGGGAGCTTTTACCCCAGAAAGAGTGGAACTCTTAAAACTGTTATCGGGACAAGCGGCTATCTCGATTCAAAATTCTAAACTCTATACAGAAATCCGCGAAAGTGAAAACAGGCTGACTCAATTTTTAGAAGCAATTCCAGTGGGGGTGTCAGTGCTGGATGCTTCTGGCAAACCTTACTATAGTAATCGCGTTGCTATTCAATTATTAGGTAAAGGAGTTATTCCTAACGTCACCAGCGAACAAATCTCCGAGGTTTATCAAGTGTATAAAGCTGGTACCGATCGGGAATATTCCTCTGCTGAATTGCCAATTGTGCGAGCGTTGAGGGGCGAAAGTGCCACCGCTGACGATATGGAAATCCACCAAGGCAACAAGATTATTCCGATCGAGGCTTGGGGTACTCCCATCTATGATGAAAAGGACAATATTTCTTATGCAATTGTAGCCTTTCAAGATATCACGGAGCGTAAAAAAGCCGAAACAGAGCGAATCAGATTTACCGCTGAACTGTTTCTACTCAACCAAGCTTACGAGCGCTTCGTTCCCAATCAGTTCCTCCAGTTTTTAGATAAATCAAGCATTATTGATGTGGAATTGGGCGACCAAGTGCAGTTAGAAATGTCGGTGTTGTTTTCCGACATTCGCGACTTCACCACGCTTTCGGAAACTATGACGCCGAAGGATAATTTCAGATTTATTAATTCCTATCTTTCTCGCATGGAACCCGTTATTAATGAAAATAACGGGTTTATTGATAAATATATTGGCGATGCGATTATGGCGCTGTTTAGCGGCGAGGCGAATAATGCGGTGAAAGCCGGAATTGCTATGCTGCACTGTCTGGTTGAATACAATCAAAATCGCGCTAATTCTGGCTATGGCCCGATTCAGATTGGGATTGGAATTAATACTGGAACTTTGATGCTGGGAACGGTGGGCGGTCAAAATCGTATGGAGGGCACAGTAATTTCCGATGCGGTGAATTTAGCTTCTCGCGTGGAAAGTTTGACGAAAAATTA
>NZ_JAUBOZ010000028.1:0-13765 GCF_036700475.1 Microcoleus sp. T2B6
CTATCCTTGCTCTTCGCTGTGCTTATCTCAACGGTCAACTTTCAATTTGATGTATTTGCCAAACTGAGATGCACCCTTCTTGACAATGGTGTAATATGTAGGTTTCAAAAAGCATTTAGCCTTGGTATATTGTCAATTCGCCACTATTTTGATATAAATATAAAAGCTAATTTGATTGAGGATGTTTTAAGTGAAAGCAGTTATTTTATTGTCGGGAGGGCTGGATTCCTCAACAGTTTTGTATCAAGCCAAAGCCGACGGCTGCGAGTGTTACGCTATTTCCTTTGACTACAAGCAAAGACATCGGCGGGAGTTGGAATCAGCAAGGGCGATCGCACTTTCGGCCGCGGTTAAGGCACATCAGATAGTAAACTTTGACTTGACGCTTTGGGGCGGTTCCGCTTTGACGGATAATGAGATGGAATTGCCGATCGATCGCAATCTTGCAGAAATGTCCCAAAACATCCCAATTACCTACGTTCCTGCTAGAAACACGATTTTTCTCAGTTTTGCCCTCGCCTACGCAGAAACTCTACAAGCCGATCGAATTTACATCGGCGTCAACGCTTTAGATTATTCCGGCTATCCCGACTGCCGCCTCGATTACATCCAAGCCATGCAGGAAGTATTTCGGTTGGGAACCAAGCAGGGAAGGGAAGGAGAAGCTATTAATATTATAACACCTTTGATCGAACTTAAAAAAACCGAAATTATTCAATTAGGCAACAAATTAGGAGTACCTTGGGAGCAAACTTGGTCTTGCTATGCAGGGGGTGAAGCTGCCTGCGGTGTTTGCGATTCTTGTCGGCTTCGGTTGGCAGCTTTTGAGGAATTGGGATTGAAAGATCCGGTGCCTTATGCTTAAAAAGTATTCGGACTCGGCGGTTAAAAACGATCCTCCATAACTCTCGTTCCTCTCTAGGAGACTAAAGAATAAACGGGGTTGCTAACTCAGATTAGGTATAAAAAGTTGCGCTATTTTGAGCGCCATTTTCATCAAAATCTCAACTCGAAAATTTCGCCACACCTCTCAACCCGCTATTCTTTCGCCCTTTCCCCACAACTTCCTCATCCGCTGCTGCAACTGCACTCAAAGCTCGATCGCCCGCAGCCCCTTCCAACAAGTGAATTTGAAGTTGATCCAAGCGCGGCCCGGACACAGAAACAACCGTAAGTTCCACATTTTCGCCCCGCCAAACTTCCCCAGCAGCCGGCATTCTTTGCAACTGATAACTCAGAAAACCTCCGATTGTCTGATATTCGTCAGTTACTGGCAAATCCAAATTCAATATTTGATTCACATCATCTAAATTTAACTGCGCTTGCACCAAAAAAGTGCGATCGTCCAATACTTGCAAAGCAATTTCTTTGCTGTCGGGCGACTCGTAGCTGCGGCCGATAATTTCGGCAATCAAATCCCTCAGCGTCACTAACCCGGAAATGCCACCAAATTCATCAACTACGATCGCAATTTCTTCCGACGAACTCTGCATCAAAGGCAGCAGTTCCCCCAGCAGCATCATCTCCGGCACAAACCTCACCGAACGCATCCAAGGTACAATTGGCGTGTCGGGAGATAGCAAACCTTCAGCTAGGGGTTTCGCAAGTTGTTTGAAGCCAATAATGCCGATAATGTCGTCTAAAGAATCTCCCGTCACGGGATAGCGGGAATGGTTAGAAATCGCCATTTCGTCGAGCAAATTTTGAAAGGTTGCCGTCTTCGGAAGTGCGACAATGCTAGGCCTCGGCACCATTACTTCTTGTACCCAAACTTCGCCAAATTCAAAGACGTTGTTGAGCAATTCTCGCTTTTCTGCTTCCAAGCCGCTGGATTCGCTGGAGGTAGCTATAATTAATTGCAGTTCTTCGGGCGTAACCGGCCGATGCCTTAGATCGTATTCGATGCCCGCAAACCGCAAAAGCGATCGAGTAGATTGATTGAGAAACGAGACAAAGGGATTGAACAAACGGGCAATCAATAAACTTGGAGGCCCTAAAGTTCTCGCTAGCTGTTCGGAATACAGTAACGCTACAGATTTGGGAAAGAGTTCGCCCAGTACGATTTGCAGGTAAGCTAGCAGGAAAAAAGTTACTATTGATATGCTAAAAGAATGGGCGATCGCCGACTTGATGTAAATTGGCAGCGGCAAATAGCCGATCGACATTCGCACTAGCACGGCGATCGTACTTTCTCCAATCCAGCCGAGAGCTAAACTAGAAAGAGTGATTCCCAACTGCATTGTCGAAAGCAATCGCTCAATACTTTGCTGCAAAGATTGCACCGTTTGAGCTGCAACGTCGCCAGCTTCCACTAACTGATTGATGCGCGATCGGCGTACCGTCACCATCGAAAACTCAGCCGCCACAAAAAAAGCATTAATCGCAATCAGCAACAGCACTGACAGCAACCGCGACAGCACCTCTGTCAAACTCATCGCGGGTAAATCAGATATCTCCTGCACTCTCGCCCCTAAAAGTGACACAATGCTCCCTAAAAAAACTTTATCGATCGAACCTGAGAATCCCTCTGCAGGTTTGGTCTTCTTTTATTTTACTTCGCCACTGGAATGCCAGATATTTGCAACTGAAGTTTTTGACCTGGATAATCTGTCAGCGTCAGTGAAACTTCCTTAGCATTTTCCAGCAAAGCTGTGGGAATACTCACCGTACCGTAAAACACCTGCCCGTTGGGGGGGAGTTCCGAGGGCAAATCCTCGGCAGTCGCGCTTAGGGCCCGGCCACGATCGTCAGTGACGTTCAAGAAACTGTAGAGAAACCTCACAGCTTGGGAGCCCTCATTTTTCATGCTCACGTCTAGCAGCATGGAATTGTTGCGCTGACTGGCCGCGCTCACTTCCAGGGTTATTCCCCCGTCGCGACTGTTCAGGGGAAACTTGGCGCTGGCATTTTGTGCAGCCGGTTTTTTGGCCGCGGCTGGTTTAGAGCTTGCCTTCTCTGTTTTAGTATTTGCCCCGGCCGTTGTTTTTTCTGGATCGCGACCTTCTACCCGTGCTTTGACGGTTGTGAGAATGTCTTTTTCTTTCAAAATGCTCACTTGCTCTTTGCTAGCCGTCTTTCCAGGCTTGCCGCTGCCAGCATTGTTGCTGGGACGAACATCGGGTTGAGTCGTTCCTTGCAAGGCTTCGCGACCTATAGTAAATCCCCAAACAGAACTCGTCACGCCTGCTCCAAACATCAGAGCCAGCAGAATTAGAGTCAGCACTACCGTCGAATTCACTGCCATTGCCTATAAGTTTATGCCGAGTCCTAGAAACTGCTTTGTCCGGTCGATCGGCTCCAGCACATTGGCTAACAGGCGATCGGGGACTCAGCAGATCTAAAGATTTTGATTTTTGTTCTCTAGTTCTAGCACGGACTGAGAAATTATGTTATAATTCATTTTGAGTTAGGTCGAAGAAATCGATTTAACGGCAGTTGGCCGAGCGGTTTAGGCAGCGAACTCATAATTCGCCCCAGGCAGGTTCAACTCCTGCACTGCCGATTTTTAAGAACATAGGACGCTCCGCGCGCGAAAAACCCGGTTTCTTCCTAGAGGCTTGCTTACCCAAAAGCCCCTATTCTGGTAGAAACCGGGTTTTTTACGTTGTCAGTGGGCGGAAACGAAGTATTTTGCTCAGTGATGGACGCAAAAAGTGGTTTGACGCGCTACTTACAGCGCACCCTACTTAGTTTATTTAGCTGGACTTTGTTTAACAGTCAGTTTTGCCCAATCTCAAATCTCAAATCTCAAATCTCAAATCGTATCAACCCTTAATTAACTCCACTCCGTCGCGCCCGTCGAGCTCTTGAACGTAAACCTTAACTTGTTCTTCCTTTGCAGTCGGCAACTTTTTACCAGTAAAATCCGGCTGAATCGGTACTTCTCGGTGGCCGCGATCGACTAATACCGCTAACCAAATTTTCTCCGGCCGCCCGTAATCGTTTACCGCATTCAAAGCCGCTCGACTCGTTCTGCCTTTATATATAACGTCATCTACCAACACCACAGTTTTGCCCGTCAAATCGAAAGGAATTTCTGTTTTAGCCGGTGTCCGCATCGCAACTCGATCCAAGTCATCTCGGTAAAAGGTAATATCCAAAGCGCCCACGGATACTTTGACTTGTTCGAGGACTTCAATTTGATCTGCCAAAATTTGAGCTAAAGGCACTCCTCTACTATGAATGCCCAACAGCACTAACTCCGAGGGGTTCCCTGATTTTTCGACAATCTGGGAAGCGACGCGGGTGAGAGTGCGCCTCACTTCATCAGGGGATAAAATTTGGATAATTTTAGTCATTGGTTGCTGCGAGCTAATTGTTGGCTGTTGGCATATCGAACAATTGGAGATTTGAGATTTGAGATTTGAGATTGACTTGACAGATGAATCTGGGGGTTTGAACTAAGGTCAATCGATTTTAGATTTGAGATTTTAGATTTTAGATTTTAGCATTGACCCCACGGATAAATTCGGGGGCTTGTTGATCGGATACAGGTTTTTTATTTCTGGGTCCTGAGTCTGCTTTCGGAATGAATCCGGGGGCTTGTATCCTGGATGCTTGATTGTCAAAACTTTTTTTGCTTCTGTCGGTGGCTTATATCTGTCTTCTGCTGGGCTTACCCAGAACGGATGAAAAGCAGATGCTGCGATTGCAATGCTTGGAGCGCGAACAATGACAGAAATACGTTATTTATGTCTCCTGGACTGTTCGCGTGAGGTCATCAGTTAGCGACTCAAACATAATAAGGTATAAAAAAGCAATGATAGTCCCAACCAAATCAGAAAGCAATACCGAGTTAATTGCAATGCTTGGCAAATTAGCGGCGCTGCGATCGGGTGAACCGGCTCGCCTAACAGCGGTTTGTGTTTGAGAACTCCGCGATAGGAATTGGTACCTCCTAGTTGTACTCCCAAGATGGCGGCGTAAACGCACTCGCTCCAACCGGAATTGGGACTGGCATCTTTAACAGCATCTCTCTGACAAATTTGCCAAATGTAAATCGGTTTGCCAGATATAACGGCTAAAGTAATCACTGTTAGCCGGCAAGGAATCCACGTCAGTACGTCTTCTAGTTTGGCGCTAAACCATCCTAAATCGGTGTATGGCGCTTCTTTGTAGCCGACGGTAGAATCTAATGTGCTGGCTGCTTTGTAAGCGATCGCCAAGGGAACCATCGCACTCGCCCACATCGAGTTAGGATCGATCGGGCGATCGGTAACACTTAATAATAGATGCGGCAGAGCGAACCCAAGTAAGGCATAAAATAGCGGTGCTGTCACGCCATCGACTGCATTCTCTGTTACAGTTTCTAACACGGCTCGCAGAATTTCTGGCTCGGATAAGTTTTCGGTATCCCGGCCGACGTAAAGGCTCAACCTTTCTCGCGCCTTGACTAAATCTCCAACATTTAAAGGTGCTAGCACATCCTCTGCTGCGGCCCTCAAACTGCGACCTGCAAAACAGCTTGCGAGCAAAATGGTCTGTATGGCAATACCTAAAAGAGGATGTACCCAACTAGCAGCTTGGACGATCGACCAACTGACAGTATAACTGCCTACAATCAGTCCGATCGCTAGTATTGTACCAGCACCTCGTAGCAACAGTTGGTGCCGAGATCCAGCAGGACTAGCACCTGCTTCAGGCATTTTACCTGCGGGATTATTCCATATATTAAAGACAAATCGAGTATAGCGGTCGATCGCCCAACCCATCGCCTGCACGGGATGTGGCCAACCCCAAGGATCGCCGATCGAATAATCCAACACCGCAGCTAAAATCAAAACAGGAAATTCATCCGGCATCATTATATATTGTGTCAAACTTGATAGTCCGGCCGAGCAGGAGCGATCGCAATGGTAGCGCAGGTTTTAACTACTGCTACCCTTGCGGAGGCAAGATTTTTGAGCTGCAATTTTAACGGCTGAGATTACTTTCGTCGCGGAGCAAGTGTACGTTCTGCTCCCAATTAACACCGTCAAAGGGTAGGATCTGAAAGTGTTCGATGGCATAGTCGTCAAGACAGCGGACGTTGACATCGAAATGATCGGGATGCGATCGGGGGCGATAGAACGAGTGAATGCCGCAAATTCGGCAGAAAGTATGTTGAGCAGTTCCTGTATTAAATGTATAGGTGGTCAAAACATCTTCGCCACTGAGCAAGGTAAAACGTTCCGGCGGCACAATGAGGTGCAAAAATCCCTTCTTTTTACAGATAGAGCAGTTGCAATCAGATGCTTCGTGTTTGTCAACGGCGACACGGAAGCGGACAGCACCGCAGTGACAGCCGCCAAAGTAGGTAACAAGTGTTGCGTCCATGTGTGCTTGCTGGCGATCGAATGAATGAACTTACCATTTAAATGATAAAGCTAGTTTCTTCCCCAAGAGCGGCTTGCCAACTGCGGACATCATAGTATAAGTCTTCGAGGGAAATACTGTACAGCGCTTCGGCAAGTTTTTTGTGCAATCGGTTCCACAAACTGAATGTTACCCAGTCCTCTGCTTGTGTCGCGTCGGGAAAATGTCGAGGTAAAGGTTCAATAGTTTCACCTACAGCCTCTAAGATTTGTCCTAAAGAGATTTGAGCGGGCTGGCGGGCCAATTGATATCCTCCTTGGGCACCCCGAACAGATTGGACTAAACCGGCTCGTCGCATTTCAATCAGCAATTTTTCTAGATACGGAGCAGGTAACTCCTGTCGCTTCGCTATCGATTTCACCGATGTCGGGCCAAAGCGAGGTTGCAAACTTAGATCCAGTAATGCTTTGACACTGTAGTGTCCGCGTGTGGTTAACTTCATGGGATTTTAAGAGCGGGGCAAATATTCAGCTAGCTGATAGCTGATAGCTTATGCTACCGAGTTTAGAGATTGCTCGCACCGGCTGCAGCTACTCCTCAAGAAAGACTGCAGGTTGTTAAAAATATTTAGATAATAGTGGTTAACAATTGAGCCGATCGGTGTAATATGGTTTTACGACCAGCTATAAAGCTAAAGTTTCTTGGTCAAACCAAAAACCAACCGAGAAAAAATCCGTACACCAGTTGAATATTTCAGGACTCAGTAAATGGCTAAAAAGAAAAATATCGAACCCCTTGAAGGCGAAGATCTGATCAAAAAGGTCAAAGACCTAGAGAACCTTACCAAGGAAGAAAAAGCTAGAGCCTGTGGCTACTACACCGTTACCAAGAACGGCGTAGAACGGGTCAACATGATGAAATTCCTGAATGCGCTGATTGATGCAGAAGGCATTCAGCTAGACGGGAAGCAAAACGGCAATGGACGCGGCGGACGCTCTGCCAGCTATCGGATTAGCGTTCAATCTAACGGCAACTTACTGATTGGAGCCGCCTACACGAAACAGATGGAACTCCAGCCAGGAGATGAATTTGAAATCTCTCTGGGACGCAAGCACATTCACCTGCGCCAAATCGATCGAGAAGAAGAAGTAGCCTAGGCCTTTACCACTTGCTTTGACTTCTTGCTTGAACTGGTTGGTTTGACTTCAAGCATTGACTGCAAGCAGAGAATTGGCTCTGAAATCTTTCTGTGAGCCTAAAACACTATGGCTTCTATAGATGGCAATGGCTCGACAAAAGCCACTGCCACTACTTTATATTTTCCGAGAATACCTATTCTCGACCCCTCGCTATATCCGTTTGGACAAGCGGGGGATCTTCCGCGTAGCAGTTAAAGAGAAGTTCGGCAACGGATTGTGTACCGGATGTAACGGATGTAACGGATGGATGTTCGGCAGCCAATAGTGTACGGGATTTAACGGATGTAATTGATGAACCGAAGAGGTTTGAAGGAAGAATTAGGTTTGGTTGAGCTAGGAAACTCACCAAAGCAAGAAAATGGCGGAGGTATTCTGGGCCAAGAGTGCGTAATACGAGTTTAAAAAAAAGAATGCAACTGTCGGCAAACTCCAAAGCACGAGCTTCCTCATCCATCCCCAATTATTTAATCTAAAATCTAAAATCTAAAATCTAAAATGGTATAAGTCTCGTGCTTGCTCCTGATTTGTGTCTGGGTGGGAGGGGTTTTGATGGCAAGGAAACACCTCGATCGCCCCTAAGTGAAATTACAGGCTGGAACAGTTAAAGTGTTAGGGAGCAATTAGTCATCAGCCTATGCCGTTGCCCCGATTCGCGAGCAAAACTTCTCAACACCAAACAAAAATCTCCCTGCGTCGCCTTCTAGTGGCCTCTTTTGTGCTGCAAATCGTCGCAGCAGTTGCGATTGTCGGGTATCTGTCCTTTCGCAACGGAGAAAGAGCAGTCGAAGAGCTCGCCGAGAAATTGATCGCGGAGACGGGAAAGAGAGTGGAAGAAAAGCTGATTTCTTTTCTCGAACCTACCCAGTGGGTAAATAAACTTAACGCTGAAGCGATCGAGCGCGGTGAATTAAACTTACAGTTAGAAAAGCCGCAGCCTCGGGGAGAGAAGTTCCTCTGGCAACAAATGCGATCTTTTAAAACCATTCAATGGATATCCTTCGGTGCTGAAAAATCAGGGGAATATCTCGGAATTTGGCGCAACCCCACGGATAACAGCTTGCAAATTGTCGCGGCGAACAAGTCTACCAACTTTCACAGCATTTACTACGCTACCGACGGCAACGGCACTCGCACCGATAAATTAAAGGCAGAACCCGGAATCTACGATGCCCGTCTCCGCCCCTGGTACAAAGAAGCTGTCGCAGCTAATAAACCGATTTGGACGAGCATTTATCCGGGTTTTACTCCTGGGACTGTTTTTATTGCTGCTAGCCAACCAATTCGCGATCGAAATGGTAAATTGCTGGGAGTTAGTGCCGTAGACTTTTCGCTCTCGGATCTTCAGCAATATCTCCATCGCATCAAGCTTAGCAAAACGGGACAAATTTTCGCGATCGAACGATCGGGCTTGCTGGTTGCCAGTTCAAGTCAAGAATCACCCTTTAGAAAGATGTCGGGAAAGCAGCAACTGCAGCGGCTGAATGTTTTAGACAGCCAAACTCCTGTCATTCGCACCGCAGCCGAGTATTTGTACGAACACTTCGGGGGCTTTGGCGACATTAAGCAGCGGCAGCAACTGCAATTTAGCCGAGACGGGCAGGCATATTTTGTGGAAGTGCTGCCGTTTTCTGATGTTTACGGTTTGAACTGGCTGATTGCGATCGCAGTTCCCGAATCCGATTTCATGGGGCAAATTAACAAAAATACGCGCACTACAATTTTACTTTGTTGGGGGGCGCTGCTGCTATCGACAATTGCTGGAGTGCTGACAGCGAGGTGGGTAACGCTGCCGCTGCTGCGGCTCAATGAAGCAGCTAAAGATATTGCCGCCAGAAAGTTCGATCGCGCTGTTGCTGTCAGCAGGCTTGATGAAGTTGGGGAATTAGCGCAGTCTTTCAATGAGATGGCAGATCAACTGAAACAGTCTTTTCAAGCTTTGGCAGAAAGTGAAGAAAAATTTGCCCAACTGGTAGAAAATTTGCCCGTTGGAGTCTCGACGATCAATCCGGGCGGCGCAGTTATTTTCATGAATTCGGCTGGAGAGCAAATATTAGGCAGGGGAGAAATGCCCGATGCCACCGCAGCAGAGCTACCACAAGCTTATCAAATTTATATAGCAGGCACTAATCAACTTTACCCGGTCGAGCAAATGCCGTTTGTGCGGGCGTTGAGTGGCTTGGAGGTGATTGCTGAAGATATGGATATTCGCCGAGACGGAAAAAATATTCGTTTGGAAGTGCGAGCGCTGCCGGTGTTTGATGGTGCGGGGAATATCCTTTATGTTATTACTGTTTTTAAAGATATTACGGCTCGCAAACACGCAGAGCAAATATTGGCTGACTACAACCGTACCCTCGAAATTGAAGTAGTCGATCGCACGAGGGAGCTAGCCTCGATCAATGCCCGCTTGCAGCTCGAAATTGAGGAGCGCCAGCAAGCTGAAAAAATTATCCGTCAAGAGCGCGACTTTAATTTAAAGATTATCGAAAATTCTCCGATTTTTTTTGTGGCGATCGACTCTGAGGGTAAAATCCTGCTGGCGAATAACAGTATGCTGGAAGCGGTGGGCTATACTGCCACAGAAGTTGCAGGCAAAGATTACTTAGCTACATTTGTACCCCCAAGCGATCGAGCCGGATTACATTCAATTTTTACGGGCGTAACAGCGCGGGAGCAAACGGTTAACGAACATCGCATTCTCACTTCGGACGATCGGACTTTGTTAGTCGAGTGGCACGGCACACCGGTGCTAGACGAAGGTGGCCGCCTGGATTTCTTGTTTGGATTTGGGATTGATATTGGCGATCGCAAACAAGCAGAATTAGCCTTGCAAAAAAGCGAAGCTCTGTTTCACAAATTAGCGAACACTGTTCCCGGAGAACTTTACATCTTCGTGCAGCATCCCGACGGCTCAGTCAAGATGGAATATATCAGTCCTCTGTGCCGAGAAATTCAAGAATTAGAGCCGGAGGAAATCCAGAACAACTCTGCTTTACTCTACGAACAAATGCACCCGGACGATCGATCCAGTCACTTCGAGGCAATTGTCAAAAGTGCCACTGATCTAGAACTATTTTCCCACGAGTGGCGGATTGTGACAGCATCGGGAAAACTCAAATGGCTGCAAGGTTATTCTCGACCAGAATTGCGCGAAAATGGAGATATTGTCTGGCACGGCATAATTATTGATACGAGCGATCGCAAACAAGCAGAACAAGAACTCCAACAAGCCAAAGAAGCCGCAGAAGCTGCCAACAAAACTAAAAGCCTCTTTCTCGCCAACATGAGCCACGAATTGCGAACCCCCCTCAACGCCATTCTCGGCTTCGCTCAATTAATGGAACCCAGCGCTAATTTAACTTTGGCGGAAAAAGAAAATATCCAAATTATTCGCCGCAGCGGAGAACACCTGCTCCAACTGATCAATCAAGTCTTAGACTTATCTAAAATTGAAGCTGGGCGCATGACACTCAACCCCAAAATCTTTGACTTGTACCGCTTGCTGGGGGACGTGCAGAATATGTTTCAAATTGCGGCGAAAAATAAAGGATTGCAAGTAATTATTGACTGCTCTTCCGATGTCCCCCAATACGTGCAAAGTGATGAGGTTAAGTTGCGACAAGTGTTGATTAATCTCTTAGATAATGCGGTTAAATTTACCCCCAAAAATGGTTCAGTTTCAGTCACAGTTGGGCAAAATAAATTCCGAATAATTAACCCTACAAAAAACGATTTTTTAAATGTTGCAGAACATCAAGAAATAGTTTTTATTGGGTTTGAAATAGCCGATACAGGAGTTGGCATTTTGCCGGAACAATTAGAAAGCATATTTGAATTATTGGTGCAAACTTCATCAGAAAAAAAAGTTCAAACAGGTACGGGTTTAGGATTAAACATCAGCCGCGAGTTCATAAGATTAATGGGGGGCGACATTACTGTCGAGAGCGAAGTGGGACACGGCACAGTCTTCAAATTTGACATTCAAGTTGTTAGCGCAGCGGGTGCTGGTGAAGCGATCAATAAATATGTTCAAGTCAATGATTTATCGCCGATTTCAAGTATGGTACAAGAAAAAATATCTGATAGTGCTGCAATATTTACGCTGGACTCCAAGCCGAAAGTTTCCTCAGAATGGACGAGCAATCTAAAACAGGCCGTCCGTGAGGCTGACTTCGACTTGATTGCCAGAAGTATTGAGGAAATCGGTATCGATAATGATGTTTTTGCGGAAGTTCTGATGAATCATCTATATAATTTTGATTATCAAAAAATACTAGATTTGATTGCTGAAATTGAGCTGTAGGTTGCGCCGAAGATTAACTTATACAGCCTTTCTCAGTAACAGTGCGGTACGGTTGAGAATTGTCAGGTAATCAGTAGACAAGAGTGCCTAAATTTTTGATGGATAGACAAACCAAACCGCAGATTAAGGCAGATGAACACAGATTAACGCAGATCATTTCTATATCTGCGGGCTATTGGCAATAGATATGGAATTGCTCGCCCGCGTACCTCACGAAAGTTTAGAAAGGCTATATAATAATTATTATTGTTGATTTGCAGGTAATAATTTTGGAATGAGAATTAAATAACTTCCACTCTTGAATGTGGGATGGGCGTCCCGCCCGTCCAAAAAAGACGGGCGGGACGCCCATCCCACAATAACAATTAAATTTGTAAGTTATTTAATTCGCGATCCTTAGTCAGTCCTGGACTCAAGAACATACCTCAAAAAATATTTAAATATTGTGACAGTTTCGTCCCGGACTATTTGTGTTGGACTTAACTTTTTTGAAGCTAGAGTTAACCCCCCCGATCGCGCTTTTGATAAGGGGCAATCGAGGGGGTTAACTATTATTTGTCAAGTATCTGAGGATATCAAGCAGGGTTCGCTTCGGCTCGTTTTTGTAGCAGGCGGGCAATTTCAGCTTTTTCTACAAGTCCGACGAGGACACCGTTTTCGCGAATGACGGGGAGTTCTTGTACTTTGAGTTGTTCCAGAAGGGTGACGACTTCGAGGAGGGATAATTCCGGTTTGACGGTGGTGGAAAATTCGATCGGCTTCAGGAGTTCTTTCACTAAAACTTCGGGCCAGCGTCCAGTAGGAATGGTTTTGAGGTCGTCAAGGTCGATCGCCCCTACCAATTGTCCGGCATCATCTGTTGCCAGGAACCGGCGCCAGGTATGGGCGCTACCGATAACGTAGTTGTTGGCAAATTCTCTGAGGGACAAGTCTTGGGAGACGATCGGACTTTCGGGTGTCACAGCATCTGCGGCTGTCAGGCCTGCCAGTTTATTTTGGACTGTGGCATATTGTGCAGATTGACCGGCATTTTGCAGTAAGAACCAACCGATTACTAGATTCCAAATATTGCCGAATACGCCTGTAGCAATGGCAATCCAACCAATTATTTGACCGACGCGGCTAGCAAAAATTACACCTTTGTAAGGGTTGCCAGTAATTTTCCAGACTATCGCTTTGAGGATGTTGCCACCGTCGAGGGGCAAACCGGGAATTAAGTTAAATAAGGCTAGAACTAAGTTGATGGAAGCTAAAAGTCCGACGATGGCCGCTGCGGGACCTGTGAGACCAGCACCGATGCCTATGGCTGTTAACAAACCGGATAGAAATAAGCTCACCAACGGGCCTGCAATTGCTACCCAAAATGCTTCGGCTGGGGTTTTGGATTCTCTTTCTAAATTAGCCAGTCCGCCAAACAGAAATAGCGAAATCGATTTCACGCCAATTCCCTGTTTAATGGCTACCCAACTGTGTCCTAATTCGTGGGCTAAGACGGAAGCAAATAACAGTAACGCTGTGAATAATCCCAGCATCCAGGGCGCTACGGGGCCCAATGTGGGAAACAGGGCAGCTAATGCGCCGCCGTACTGCCAGGTTACTAAACCCAGAACTAAAAACCAAGATGCGTTGACAAAGAAGGGAATCCCAAACAGGTTGCCGACGCGAAATGTACCGTTCATAATGGCTAACTCTGATTTTACGAATGAGAGGTTTTTCTCTCTGTCTCCTTATCGTAACGAAACGTAACGGCGATGTTAATGTTTCAATTAGGGTGTTATCCGTCTGTGGAGGTTCGGTTTGCTGAATAATTACCGCCGACTGCGGTTTGGCCCGCTAGGGGTTAAAAATCCTTATCTCAAAACGGAAGTTCTTGCTATGAGGCTTGAGGAGGATATCTGTTTTAATTTTCGGTTTGAATTTTCAGCCGATTTTAACTCAAATCTTGCACCTCTGTCATGAACAGGCAAGA
>NZ_JAUBOZ010000028.1:13865-33910 GCF_036700475.1 Microcoleus sp. T2B6
TGCCTGTTCCACAACAGATGGATTTTCTTTTTGCACCATTGTCAGCAACAGGCAAGATGCCTGTTCCACAACAGATGGATTTTCTTTTTGCACCATTGTCAGCAACAGGCAAGATGCCTGTTCCACAACAGATGAATTTTTTTTCTTGTGGGGAGTAGGAGTTGGGCATTCTGCCCGTCATGAACAGGCAAGATGCCTGTTCCACAAAAATTAAATTTTATTGTGGGGAGTAGGGGTTG
The DNA here is from genome assembly GCF_036700475.1 of Microcoleus sp. T2B6. NCBI lineage: Bacteria > Bacillati > Cyanobacteriota > Cyanophyceae > Oscillatoriales > Microcoleaceae > Microcoleus > Microcoleus sp. T2B6. The sequence goes on from NZ_JAUBOZ010000028.1 coordinate 14,105, forward strand.
GGCTTCTAGCCTGCCCATAAAAGCCTGATTGAGAATGGTGCAACCTATGAGTTTCAAGCAGGTTTAACTATAATGACTTACCCTAAGAATAGTTTAGATCCTAATAATTATGCCAGAATCCTTTTTGCTCGGCCGGCTGATGCTGCAATTAAACAGCGAAGTCGCTGATATTATTACAGACTTATCCGCTGTTGCTTTAACTCCCGATGGCCATTTGTGGCTGGGTTCCGATGAAACGACTGCGATCGAGCGTTTGTCGCCTGTCGGGCCTCATATTTTTGGAGAACATCAAAGATTTGCGATCGCAGATTTTATCGATCTACCTGGAGAATGCGAAATCGATATCGAAGGAATTGATTTCAGCAAAGATTATCTTTGGGTGGTCGGTTCTCACAGCACCAAACGCAAAAAAGCTAAAGGCAAAAACCCCGAAAAAGACATTGAAAGATTAGCACAAATCGTGACAGAGGTCAACCGCTATTTACTGGCGCGCATTCCTATAAAAGACGGGATTTTGTGCAAGTCAATTCCCGATTCTGACAATCCCGAAATTCAACTGACAGTGGGATGCTTGCAGCGGACAGAAACAGGCAATTTGCTGACAGACGCGCTCAAAGATGACACCCACCTCGGCTTGTATTTATCTGTGCCGATTCCGAGTAAAGAAAATGGCTTTGATATTGAAGGGTTGGCGGTGCGGGGCGATCGCATTTTGCTCGGTTTGCGGGGGCCGGTGCTGCGGGGTTGGGCGATAATTTTAGAAATAGAAGTTGAAGAGGCAGAACCGGGAGTTTTAAGGCTTAAGGAAATTGGGAAAGGAGGGAAATTGTACAACAAACATTTTGTTGATTTGAACGGTTTGGGCGTGCGAGAGTTGTGCTGGAACGGGGAAGATTTGATTGTTTTAGCCGGGCCGACGATGACTTTATCGGGGGCGACGAGGGTTTTTCGGTTGAAGGGAATTTTAGGGCGATCGGGAGACAGTATTACTGGGCAAGATGGGGGAGATTTGGAGGTATTGTTTGACTTGCCTTTTAAGGTTAATACGGACAATGCTGAGGGGTTGAGCCTGTTTCCATATTTGGACGGGCAGAATTCGCTGTTAGTGGTTTACGATTCGCCGGATGCGGGGAGAATGGTTGATAAAAATGCTATTCTTGCTGATGTTTTTAGGTTGGGGTGAACAGAATTTACCAAGCAGCCGAAGCCTACCTTACTCAACGGAAAACTGCTGTAGTTGTTTGTCTATCCAGATAGGTTTTACTTTTGTCCTTTGCGAACCATATTCAGTCCATACAGATACAATTCAGCAACAGCATAGAGACGGGGGGGAGCATCTTTAGGACGAGATCGTTCTGTAAGAATACCAGCGTCTACCATCTCCCTGATGAGTTCCGCTAATTTTATATCTTTTACCCCCCATATTTCAGCCAGTCGGGTCTCATCAATGGGAGAACGCTCGCCCTGCAATTTTGTTAGATATTCTGCCAGTTCAGGGTATTCATTGCGTACCTCATCCACCCGTTGGTCAGAAACATATGGCAAAGCTTCGATCAGTGCCTTTGGACGTAAAACTATCTCAGAACTGTATTCTGTAGAAAAATTTTTCTCACCTTTGACTGCCTCTTGTAACAGCAATACTAAACTTCGAGGGAAGCAGTTCTTTTGTCCGTCAGCAATACGGGTGCGAACCCAGTTATAGGTGTAGGCTTTTTTCGTTTTACCCATCCGCTCACCCCATAGGTGATAAAGGCTAGTACGCAATTGTTCTAACTCAATTGTATGGAGTCGATCGACAGTAATTCCCAATTTTTCCTCCAAAGATTTGCTCAAAGTCTCAGAACTTGTCAGGGATTGGCGCAGTACAAGTCTCCAAAGGTCAGCCTCATCCCAGCGGAGTTGCAGCGATCGTCCGGTGTAATGTCCTTTGTTAGTAAAGTTGAGTTGATTCCAGATATCTTCTCGCAAAAATATCTTGGGGACAATACTTTTAAGACTTGTTCCGCTTTCCAACCACCAAGCAAGCAAGGCTTCGAGGGCACGCTTTCGACGCAAATAGTCTTTTTGAGTAGAGCCAAAGCCAGCATCTAGCTCATCGTAAAGCAGCCACACACGCTGACTATTTTCTTGCAGCCAACGGTCAACAGCGCGCAGTTGATCGCCTGATTGCGGGGAATTAGTTTTGTCTGCCAACCAGGAGACAATTTCAGCGTGTTCTGGGTTTGGTTGAGAACTTAATCTAACCAGATGTTTATCTGGATTAAATAGGGAATGCACTTCTGGTAGAGCGCGACACAGTTGCAATAGAGCATAATTTAACCAGAAGGATTGCCAGTTATTTTCGCCCACCTGTTGTTCATAACTAGCCAGATCCGCGCTTTCTAGTATTTGTCCGTGCAGTCTGGGTTGACCGTGGCCTGCAATAAAATGAACGTTGTTTAAATCAACATCAGAAGAAGCTAAATCCTTGGCTGTTTCTGATTGCTCAACAAAAAGCCTGAACAGCAAGCTTTTTCCTGTTCCCTTAGCACCTCTGATCAGCCAAATTTTATTCGTTAAAAACTTGGGAAAATCTTCTGTTCGGTGGAATATATTTGGAATACTAGATGATTCTAATTCTTGAGCTGTTGCTGATTGAAAACTCAACTCATTTAATATCTTTTTATCTTCGACATTTGTAGTTGCTAAGCTAGATTTAATATCTGGCAAGCTAGCATCAATGACCTCTGCGATCGGCCGATAATCATCGAGTAAGCTGTTAGATAGGTTAGTGACGAGACTAGACAAAGTGGCTATGTTGGGATTATATAAAATTTTGTGGTAAAGTTCCTCAACTTTTGTTCCTTCCGGCAAGCCCCAGTTATCCTCAATCCAACTCTCAACTCTGTTAGTCCAACTTCGCTGCAATTCATCTCCTACGGGTGCGATAGGTGTTAGGAGAAAACGAATATCGGGCTTGCCTTGATAATCTCTTTGTTTTTTAACAGCTTGTACAACCCAACGCAGTCCTTCAAAACTTTGATCGGTTGGCGAAAAGCAGATGATTGCCGTGTCTGCTAGATCGAATAAGGCGATCGCGCTAGTGTCATTAAAACCTGGTCTAGCGTCAATCAGAATAACATCGGGATCGAGTCGCTCTTTGAGATCGGTTATCAGTTGTTGAACAGGATTTATTTCGCCTCTATAGAAAGATTGTAAAGTATGGCGATCGAGGTCAGCTAACCGATGAATATAATTTTCGTTATACTCTCCAGCCGGAACTAAAAACAGTTCCCCGCGAGTGTCTAAGTTAACCTGACAAATACACTTATCAATAGTAGGGATATTTTGACCGGGAGTTAAATATCTTTGGTGTAGGTAATTTAATACGCCATACTGTTCTTCATTAATATTCTCCAAATCGTTTTGAAACAACACTGAAATGCCTGGGGCTTCAAGGTCGAAATCTACCATGACTACTCGACGGTTGCGGGTTGCCAAAATACCTGCTACCAATCCTAATGCGGTAGAGCGACCGACTCCTCCCTTAAAAGAATAGAATGTGACAACTAATGGACTGGAACTATCTTCATCTAAACTTGCTGGCTGATCGGGTTCGGGAGCCATTAAAACATCTGACCACAGCGGTATTTGAATATGTTCGGGAGGTAGGTCAGCAGCTTCTTGTGGAGTTAACAAATCATAACCAGCCATTGGGTATTGACCCAAATAACAACCTATATTCTCTAAAAAACTGTCAATTTCCTCTTCGCGTTCAGCTAAGGACTTGCCATTAAAATAGCTGGTAACTACTCGAAGCTTCAGCCACCCTAGGGATGTGCGCTTAATCTTAATCTGAGTTTGCGGATCTTTATTTTTTAAAACTTGGCTGAGATGTTCGGAAATTTGTTGGTCTAATATTGCGGGATTGTTCATCATTCTTCGCCTTGTTTAGATAGTAATAAGCGATGTAACTTTTCGACGGCATTTATAAAGCGCTGGCTGTCTTCTTTATTGCCTAATTTATCTGAATAGCGCAGTTTATCATTCTGCCAAAGTGATGTAATTGTGTTCCATGCTTCTCTATAAGAGTTGGTTTGATCTAATTGAATGCTACGCTGTAGCGAATTCAAACACTCTAATAATTTAATTAGGTTATGCAAATCTGAACCTTGCAGGCCTTTTTTAAAGCTGCGAGTAGCTTTAAAATTGTTGGCGCGACCCTCTTCGTAACAAATGAGAGACTTTAGAGAACATTCTATCGCATAACCACCTAGGTACATCGCACCAGACCAACGTTCTTGCTGATGTAATACTTGAGCATCTTCAAGTCTGCGACGAGATGCACCTAGCTGAACGCGCCTATCGTAAGTATCTGTCAAAGGACTTACCTCCAGTATCACTTGAGTTTCCGATCGAGCTAGCGGAGCTTTAAGTTTACAGTAGCACTTGATGGCAATTACAAGTGGCAGTCAAGCGATCGTACAAACGAAGTGATGCCCAATTACGGCCGCGAAATTGGGTTAATTGTCGATCGCATCCCTTCGCCCCTGGCTGTAGCGTTTCAATTCATCAATTAACTGAGTATCGTTAGAAGCTGTTCTCGCGCCCGCTTCCGCCGCCCAGCGCTTCAAATCTTCAATTTGCGATCGCGCGATCGCAGCTAAAGGTACTGTATCCTCGATCGACCTCAAAATATCCTCCGTCATCAAATCCCGGCGCTGTCCGTTGACAAACGTTCCAAAGGCCCGATATAACCCATCTATTACGACTTGTTCAATTTCTGCACCGCTAAAATTCTCAGCGCGTTTCGCCAAAACTCCCAAATCAAACTCCCGCAATCTAGTTGGGCGCAGTCGCTGCAAATGCACTTTAAAAATATCTTGCCTTTCCGATTCTGAGGGCAAATTTAAAAAGAAAATTTCATCAAACCTGCCTTTTCTGAGCAACTCTGCCGGCAAAATCCTGACGTTATTTGCAGTTGCGACAATAAACACCGGACTGGTTTTTTCCTGCATCCAAGTAATCAAACTGCCGAATACCCGGCGCGAAGTTCCCGAATCGCCGTCGCTGCCACTGATAATGTTGCCGAAGGCTTTATCTATTTCATCGATCCACAACACGCAAGGTGCGATCGCCTCTGCTAATTGTATCATTTGCCTGACGCGACTTTCGCTTTCCCCGACCACGCCGCCGAACAATCTCCCAGTATCCAATCGTAGCAGTGGCAAACGCCATTCTGAGGCTATTGTTTTCGCAGATAAAGATTTGCCAGTGCCTTGAATTCCTACTAACAAAACTCCTTTCGGATTCGGTATACCGTAGCGACGCGCTTCGTCAGTAAAAGCATCTTGCCGCATCTTTACCCACTGTTTCAAATTCTCCAAGCCCCCCACACTTTTTAGGGATTCTCTGGAGTTAAAAAACTCCAAAATGCCCGTTTGGCGAATTGCTTGCTGTTTTTCCTCCAAAACTCCGTCAATATCTGACTCGTTAATTTGCTGTTTGGCGGCCAAAGCTTTAGCCAAAACCCGCCCGATTCTAGCGCGACTCAAACCTTGACAAGCTTTAACCAACTGTTCCCTTGCTAAACCGCTAACTTGCAACTGTTGCGGCTTTTCCACAACGTGGGAAATTAAACTGTCGATTTCTTGTACGTTGGGCAAAGGAAAATCAATTACTGTGACTTCTTCTTTCAATTCCTCCGGCAATTCCAGCGTGTGAGAAGTAAGAACTATAGTTTTTTTGCTGCGCTTCAATTCCCGCGTTAAATTCCGCAATTCCCGCACTACTGGCGCATTTTTTTCGGTGTAAGGATATTTCAAAACTGGGTGCAAATCCCGCAGTACAAATATGGTATATTCTTCAACAGCGGTTTTGCTGACGCGATCGAGCGCCGCCATTACCGAACCTTTCCCAGAACCGTTATCCTCCCAGCCCCGCACAAGATCCCACCGCAATACCCGGCGCGCGGGAGTTACTTGCAGCGCTACTTCGGCAATTACGGCTTCGACTGGTTCCTCCTCCGCGCCGACAATGTACAGCAGCGAATAGCGGGCGCGAATCATCAAATCTAGTCGCTTTACCAGTGCCTCGAAATGGGTATTTTTACCGCTATTGACGACATCTAATTCTCGGGGTTTGGGGTAATTTTCTGTCATTTTATTTGATATCTTAAATATATATTCAACTTTATTATTAAATATTTTGTTGGCAGTCTGGACTTTAGTCCTTAAAAAGGATTTAACCGAACTAAAGGTTGGTAGTAAGGACTTTAGTCCTTAACAACTATTTAGCCGCACTAAAGTCCGTACTGCGAACGTTAAAATTATAACAGAATCGTGAGCATTTGGCTACTTAGCAACTTTTCGAGCTTGTTTCACCATTTCAATGAGAGTGTGGTGAGCATCTTCGGCGTCTTTTAAAGTGCGATCGAAATTTACTCTGACGGGCACTGTTTCGTCGTTGACTTTAGCGGTTAAATCCATGCCGTTCGCATCAATAGCGAGCATTTGAGCTTCTGTCGCCTCCGGTTTGCCGCCAAATGCTTGAGCGTACAGCACTACAGCACTAGCGTGGTCTTCGTTCATGTGAGCGCAGATGCGATCGCTAATCTCAGTAGAAAACGGTTCTGACATGGGAGATTCCTCAGATGCAATATCGATCGATTGTACTGCGATCGGTACAAAGTTTTCAAGAGCGAGGAATTGCATCAAGAGTTATGAGGGATAAATAACTAAATTATATCTGAGTTAATCGGCGTTCATCTGCGGTTAAAAAAATGAATCATTCAACTAAAATGATAAAATATTACTTGCTTTATATTGGATAGTCACATGAAAAACTCTAGCGCTTATATCGAACTACTCAAAACATTTCCGCCGCGACCCATAACTGCTGAGGAGGAGTTAATGGCAACTCAAGAAGCGATCGACTCTTTGTTGGATAAAGGCGAACTGACTCCCGACGAACGCGACTACCTCAACGTACTGGGAACCCTTGTTTATGAGTACGAGCAAACTTTAGAACCCATACCTGACATTTACGGACTAGAACTGTTAAAGGCTTTAATAGAAGAATTTGAACTCAGACAAAAAGACCTAGTTCCTATTTTTAAAACCGAGTCTATTGTCTCTGACATCCTCCGTGAAAAGCGCCAACTTACGACCGAACACATACAAAAACTTGCAGAGTTTTTCTGCGTCTCGCCGGCTGTTTTCTTTCCGCTGCATCCAGTTAAAACAACTGCTTAAAATTCAAGCAAGCTTTGTGTACTTCCTCTTTTAAGAAAACTTTGGGTAATGCTATGAATAATTTCTGTTGCAGAGCTTTTCATAGTATAGCAACCGCCAAGACTATTAGGATATTCTTAATCGCTGAAACCCTTGTTATTACTGCTTCTTCCTTCTTCTATATTATTACCTCCACCCTTACCACGGGCTGACTTCAAGCACACCAGAGGGTTTTAACACTACCTTAAATTGACGAAAATGCTTTGGTGTACGAGCAACTTTACGAAACGAAGAAAGAGAAACTTCTTGAATAAAATCACCCGCTGCTTGGTTCAGCGGCTGACAATCTGTAATTACCCCTTCTTCATTCACGGCAACGCGATAAACTAATGAAGTGCTGAAGGTGGGAGTCGAGCGCCAACTCTTGTCAATTTGGTCGTAAACTTTCCGGTTTAACTGTGCAATTTCACCGGGGGAGATAATGTCAGAAGATGTTGCCTCTACCTCTGGCGCTGGAGAGTTAACCTGAGTCGCAATCGGGACAGATACAGGCCACAGCTTAATAGTTTCATCTCCGCTACCGCTGGCTAAAACAGTATCTTGAGAGCTAAAAGCAACTGACCAAACTGGCTTAGAATGCTCCGCAAAATTGGTCATCAGTTCGCCTGTTTTCACTTCCCACAGCTTGATAGTTTTGTCGTAGCTGCCACTAGCTAAAGCTTGTCCATCCGCGCTAAAAGCAACTGACTGCACCGGGCCGGAATGCCCTGTTAATGTATGCAGAACTTTGCCATTTGTAAACTGCCACAGCTTAACAGTTTTATCCGCACTGCCACTCGCTAAAGTTTTCCCGTCAGGACTGAATGCAACTGAGTTCGCAGGCCCGGAATGCCCAGTCAGGGTGTAATTGCCGCCATCATCAAGCCACCAAATCTTGATAGTTCCATCCTCGCTGCCGGTTGCTAAAATTTTACTGTTCGGGCTAAAAGCGACAGATTGAATCCAGTCTGTATCTGGAAGTGTGCGGAGTAGTTTGCCATCGGCCAAATTCCACAATTTTACAGTTTTGTCGGTACTGCCAGAAGCGAGTAATCTTCCATCAGGACTGATACTTATTGCCTTGACATCATCCGCATGACCTTTCAACGTATTGATGAGTATGCCGGTTTTGAGATTCCACAATTTAATCCGGTTATCCCAACTCCCGCTAGCCAGAAGATTGCCATCAGGACTAATGGCGAGGGATTCAATTGCATCGGTATGTGCTTTTATGGTGTAAAGCAATTCGCCGGTTTGCAGGTTCCAGATTTTGATAATGCCGCCATAACAGCCGCTGGCTAAAGTTTTGCCGTCTGGACTGAGTGCGATCGCGTAAATCCACCCTGAATTATCTTTAAAACTGCTAGAATATTGAGTAAATAGCCCTGATTTAAACTGGGCTCCAGTGGTTCCCCATTCCGAAATCGACCTAGACCAGCCCATGCCGACCGCAGTTACAACTGCTGTTAATGTCAAGGCTGATGAAACTTTCCATTTAACTGCTTTTGATATCATAAATATGGCCTCCACAACTCAGTTTATCTAAAATAAACTCCCCGATTTAAATCCCAGAAATTTATCGAGGCAGTTTCTGCTGCATTCTACCTTTGAGAAATGCTATCTAACACTTTTGTTTAGCACTGTTACTTGGTCGGCTGTTGGCTGATGTTTTTGTGGTCTAGGTGGGCGCTGAATCCAGGCACGGCAGAGGAATAAAACTATTGTGGCGCTTATAGCTGCAATTCCAACTGGGGTTAAATATGTCCAGTGATCGGCCATTTTTTCCCAGATATGCCAGGTTACTAAAAACATAGCAAGGTAAGTGAGACTCTGCAATCTTTTCCAATTTTTCTTGAGCCTTTTCACACTCCAATCATTAGACGTGATAGCCAAAAGAGTAAAAATAATGAAGGTTGATACTCCCTGGAAGTAAACAAAATAAGTTTTGAGATCGAAGACATCAAAGTTTCTTTGTTTGAAAAAGATGAATCCGTGAGCTACAGCTAAAAAGAAAGAGAGCAGACCAATGAAACGGCGATTTTTCAGCAGCCATTGGGGAAAGCCAGTTTTTTTGGTGAGAGGGAAAACAATTCTCAAATTTGTGGGAAGCAGTGTCAGAATATAGCCTGTTAAGGCCGCGAATCCCAGGAGACTCGCCTGAGAAAATGTATCTAAATCCATCGTTGAAAGTTGCATAACTTACTCTAATTGCTAAGGAAGTAAACTCCAAATATGCCTGGCTCTTCCGTACTTAGTGTGCCAAATTATTAGTTTTCTGGTGTCCTACACCATAGCTGGCTAGGATTTCAAGGCGATCGCCCCGAGTTGAGCAAGTGGCCCGCAAGCGGATGTAAATAATCTCAAAGCCTTACCTAGCAAAGCCTTGAGGCTAAATTTAAATTGACATATCACACTAACTCCGAAATAGCAATCTGCCTATAGTAGCATTTTAAAATCGACATGTCAATTAAGTTTGAAGTTTAGAAAAAGTCTTGGCCAAAATAGCTGGTTAAAAGTTTAGTTTTTAGCTATAAAAAAAGGTCAGGATTAGCTGACCTTGGGTTGAGGAGATTACCTGAACTTTAGGCTAGGTATGGCGCCCAACTACAAATTGGTAATATCCCCTTTTAATCACAGCGGACTGAAGTGCTCACTACAAACTGCACAGCCTAACTAAAAGATCGATCGTCAAATGGCAATTCATCAAACAGCGGAGCAATATCAGCCTCAGAATTCGCAACAGGGCAATTAGCGCGAGATGCCGACGGCTTAACAGAATTCACCTGGGCTACTGATAACTTGGCCGCAGGTTCCGATTTCTGTAGGTTAACTACCGGCAACTCCCCGCCATTTTCTCCATTTTTGCTCGTTTGATTCCACATCATCATTCCCAGCAAACCATCAACCAAACCGCCACCGCTACCGTTGCCTGTTACCGCAACATCCGGCACAACTCGCACGTTGCGATCGCCTATAATTTGCATTAACTGCAAAGCCGTATAACCCGAACCTCCCAAAGCCACAACACCCGCGCGATAAGCTTCAGCTTGAGCATTTCCCTTCACCCGAATCGACTCAGCTTCGCCTTGAGCTTGTTTCACCTGAGAATTCGCTTTCAACTCAGAAATCTTCACGCCTTGTTCGGATTTGACCATCTCTTGTTGAATCTCAGCCAGCGCCGTTTCCCGCACCAATTGTTGCCGCTGAGTTTGTGCTACTTGCTGCACCTCATAAGTTTTGCACTGTTCCTCAGCAATTTTGCGATCGGTTTGAGTTTGCATCAACTCTGCAGGCGGCAAAATATCCCCGATTAAAGTATCAATTGCTTGCACGTCGTAGGTACGCAAAGCAGCTTTGATATACTCCGATGCTTCTGCTTGCCGATCGCTCCTTGCCGACAGAAAATCTAATACAGAATAAGCTTGAGCCGAATTGCGGAAATAATTTCCAATTGTCGGCTGCAAAACATGGTCAACTAAGTTCTGCATTGAACCGACGCGAGAAATGACTTTTGGAGCATCCAAAGCGCCGACGTGAATAATCTGAGCTACTTCTAAATCAAAGGCAAAACCGTCGCGAGAACGCACCGTTAAAGATGAAAGTTGAGAATCGTAACTGTGCCGTTCCGTTTTAGTTGACCAATTCAAGACAATATTTGTGGTCGGCACTAACTCTACTTTCAAAATGCGAGTGTTCAGCGGATGTTTCCCCGGATAAAGGGGAGTTACCCAGACCCCTTTGTTGCCAACATTTACTAAATTCCCGTGAGTGAAAGCAGCGCCGCTCACATCTTCCGAGGTTTTGCCGACATAGGAAATAACCGCGCCGACATAGCCGATCGGGATTTCGGTCATCGCCACTTGGTCAACCCCGACAAACCAAGGATTTAAGTTCCAGGAACCGGAAAGCAAAACCTGTTCCTGCAAACCGCGCCGCCCGCCGGCGGTGATAAATTTTTGCGCGTTCTGGAAGTTGTCGTGATTCGGGATAATCGGGCCAGCAATTTCGCCATCTTGAATTGGAACGCCGTCAAAAGTTGTGACAATTCCTACTTTATCTGGGGCAATTCTGTACAGCTTTAATTGTTCGGCTGTCATCCCGTGCTTGGCAGCATTGGCCGCTGTAATTACTGTAAATAATGCTGTATTAATTCGATAGCTACCGCCCGTCAAAATGCCGAGTTGTCTACCTTTTTCGCCGCCGCTTTTGAGAAATTGACGAGCATCTTGAAAATTGTCACATTCTGTGATTTTGCCAAGGATGCGCTGCGGGGGAATTGATTGACCACCTGCTGCGATAATGAGAGCAATTTCACCTTGGGGAACTACAGTCAGAGACTCTTTGCGAACGTTGTACTGCAAAGGCCAATAACCCCAGTGCCAACCGGGGGGCAAAGTATCAGCTTGATATCCAGCTTCTCCGTTTAAGGCAATTAAATCTCCTGGCGGTAAAGACTTGCCGCCAAAGCTAAACTTTTTACTGACAATGCCAACTTCCCGATCGCCAATTACTACCAATCCGCCAAAAAATAGCGGCAGCACCAGAATAATTATCATACCGCCGATCGCGATCGGGATAAATCCGCCCGGATCGAGCTGCATTGTCTGCACGGGAACAGTGCTGCGTAACTGCCCTAGCTGCAAGCTAGAATCAGGTTTTGTGACTAGCTGAGTCGAGGTTTGATTTGCGGGGGGGATATTGCTAGCTGCTAATACCGGCGAGGGTTTCAAACTGGTTGTTGCACTAAGAGCTAAAGACGCCGAAACAGCGGCTGCAAACTGTTTTAAAAAGCGGACTTTGAGTTGAGATTTGGACAAAAATGAATAAAGCATTTTTTTTGAGCCGGGCTAATTTGTCCTAGGATCTCCAGCTTAGCCTTACTAAAAAGTTTTGGCGTAAAACTTAAGGTCTTATTTATCATTATTTGCCGTCATAATAGTCATATTTATCAGTAGAAATACTTATAATTAAATTACAGGCTGACAATCCCCCGTTTTAAGGCGGAAATCGCGGCCTGCGTGCGATCGCTAACTCCCATCTTGCTCAAAATATTGTTGATGTGAAACTTGACGGTGCTTTCGCTGATGTGCAGAACTTCACTAATCTTGCTGTTGCTTTTACCAGCGACTATGAGGCGGATGACTTCTAATTCGCGATCGCTCAATTCAGGCCCACTCAGGCGATCGGCTAACTTAACACCCACTGCCAGCGGAATATACTTTTTACCCTCAAAAACAGCCCGAATTGCTGCTAAAAGCTCCTCTGGTTCCGCATCCTTAAGCAGATAGCCCTTAGCACCAGCTTGCAATCCGCGATAAATGTTTTCATCGCCGTCATAAGTCGTCAGCACCACAATCCGCGCCCTGGGAAACTCCGCACAAATCGCAGCAATGGCGGCGACTCCATCCATTTGGGGCATCCGCATATCCATAAGGGTGACATCGGGCTGATATTCGCGGAACATTGTTAATGCTTCCTGTCCGTTGCTAGCTTGTGCGACAACAATTAAATCTGATTCATTATCCAGCAGCGCCACTAAACCTTGCCGCACAATATAATGATCGTCGGCAATTAAAACACGAATAATATTTGATTGGTTAATCATGTTTACCCTGTTAATCTTATCAAAAAAAACTGAAGTTCTCACTACCAACTTACTATCTATAGTCATCCTAAATGATTCAGATAAATTTGTAGGGGTAGTGCTAAGAGTTCCTACCCCCTATCTATCGGGCAACCGGGCGTGGGATTGCCCCTACAATAATTATGCAAATGATTTAGGAGTGCTATATAGTCATCCTAAATCATTTGTGAATTTCTTACTCTCTCCCTTTGGTAAGGGGAGGGTGGGGGTGGGGTAAAAAATTTACTACTTATTTAGGATTGCTATATGGTGCGAAATGTGCACCTTACTTTACTAGCGATTAACTGAAACTATAACTTCTGTTCCGTTTCCGGGGCGACTGTTTACAGTTAGCTGCGCGTTAATGCGATCGGCGCGTTCTCTCATGCCCAATAAACCAAAGCCATTCCTAAAACAGATACTTTCTGTATCAAATCCCTCTCCGTTGTCTTTCACCCGCAAAATAAACTTGGATGTTTCGTAAACCAACTCAATTTTGATCGCTGTAGCTTGTGCATATTTGAAAATATTTGTTAATGCTTCCTGCCCGATCCGCAACAGGTTATTTTCTACCTCTAATGGTAGGGAATATGCCGTGCCAACCACTTCAAAAATAGTGTGCGTATCAGTATCTGATGACATTTGTTTAGCGATTTGGTTGAGAGCGCTATACAAGTCGCCATCTTCTAACAGTTGCGGGCGTAAAGATTCTACGGATCGCCGTGCTTCAGCAAGTCCAGAGCGAGCCAATTCGCAGACTGTTTTCATGTGTGCTTGTGCTTGTTCGGGATTCGCTGCTATTACCCGTTCCGCGGCTCCCAAATGTATGATTATGCCTGTAAAAGTTTGCGCTAAAGTGTCGTGAATTTCCCGCGCCATGCGGTTGCGCTCTTCTAAAATATTTTGGTCTATGAGTTGTTTAGACAGCCTTCTCAGACGCAATTGATTTTCCACGCGCACTAAAATTTCTTGTTGTTGAAAAGGTTTTGTAATGTAGTCTATTCCGCCCCCAGAGAAGGCTTTTACCTTATCGAAAACTTCTTGCAAAGCGCTGATAAAAATTATTGGAATATCTTGAGTTTTCGGAGTAGCTTTGAGCTGAGCGCAGACTTCATAGCCATCCATGTGAGGCATCATAATATCGAGTAAAATTAAGTCGGGTAAGTTGGCATTGATAAAGTTTAGAGCTAATTTCCCACTGGGAGCTAGGTGAACTTTATACCCAGCGACAGATAGTATCCCGCTTAAAAGTTTTAAATTCTCAGGACAATCATCAATAACTAAAATACTTTCTTCGCGGGTAAAACTGAGGTTTTTGTTCATGTTTCATCCCTTAATGTGTGTATTAAATTTAGCAACTGTTCGTACTGAAAATTTTTAATGCAAGCGGCGCTCGCCCTAGCTAAGGGCTGATTGATTTCGCGAATTTGACTGATGACTGTTTGCATCTGTTCCAAATCTAGATTGCTAATAGCTTGCTGAAGATTGGCTACTAACTCAGGAGGCAATTCAGAAAAAGCGCTTTTTGTCAATACATTTACTTCCTTGTCTGTGAAACTGGGGGCAGCATTTAGTTCTTCAAAAACGAATTGTACCCCGATATGTTTGTGCAGAACATCAAATATGTTTGCTTCTCTAAATGGTTTGCGAACAAAATCATCGCAGCCGGTAGAAAGGATAACGGCTTTCTCTTCCTCAAAACTACTTGCTGTTATGGCAATAATTGCTGTCTGGGGTAGGCACGGGGGCACTACCCCTACAAAATCCTCGTTTTCCGTAGGGGCAATCCCCCTGTGGTTGCCCTCTTTAATTTGTTTGGTTGCTTCATACCCATCCATCACCGGCATTCGCATATCCATAAAGATTAAGTGCGGCGAATATTGCTCCCACTTTTCTATTGCTTCTCTCCCATTTTGGGCTTCGTAGACTTCAAAACCGATCGCAGAAAGCAGTTTAACTAGCAATTGGCGGTTGTCAAAAGCGTCGTCTGCAACGAGAATCCGATAGCGGGGTTGATTGGGTGCGATCGCAATAACTCGTCTGGTTGGCTGTTCCCGTTGGCGATCGGCACTTTCAACTGAATTAACTTTAATGTCAAATTTGAAAATAGTACCGCATCCCGCACGAGAACTGACTCTCATTTCACCTCCCATTAACTGCACAAAAGAACGTGCGATCGTTAAACCTAATCCTGTTCCTTGTTGCGATTCTTCCCCGGTTTGGGTTTGCACAAAAGCTTCAAAAAGCTTGTCTAATTCACTAACATCAATTCCCGCTCCCGTGTCTTCAACCTCAAAGTAGATTTTATGAGCAAAATCGGGATTTTTAATCTTTACATAAATGCCGCCTTCGGAGGTGAATTTAATCGCGTTAGAAAGCAGGTTAATCAAGATTTGGCGCAATTTTATTTCATCAGTTCGCACATATTGTGGCACGTCGGGCATCCGCTCTACTAATAACTGCAATCCCTTATTTTGTGCCGGAAGTTTGAACATATTTTCGATGTCGTCCAGCAGGCGGTGGAGGTCAAAATTGGTCTCGTTGAGAGTCGTGCGTCCCGCTTCTATTTTGGACAAATCTAATACTTGGTTAATCAGTTCGAGCAAATGTTCTCCGCTGCGGGTGATAATACTCAGGTGTTCTTGCTGTTCCTGCAATAGGTTAGAACCGCGATTCATTAATTGGGAAAATCCCAGAATTGCATTGAGGGGAGTCCGCAATTCGTGGCTCATATTTGCGAGGAATGTACTTTTTGCTCGGTTGGCTTCTTGTGCGGCGTCTTCGGCTCGTTGTCGTTCGATAATTTCTCGCTGAAGTTCGAGGGTGCGATCGCTCACTTGCTGTTCTAAAGTGCGGTTGTAGTCGGCTAAAACTTTTTCTGCTTGTTTGCGATCGGTGATATCTTGAAATGTGGCGATCGCATAATTAATTTTCCCTGTTTCATCGACAATTGGTGTGCTGGAGACTTCCAAGGAAACAATTTTATCAGGTAGGTGGAACTCTATATCATCTACTTTGACAGTTTCACCCCCCAAAGAACGCACGATTGGCATTTTTGCGGTGGGATATAACTCGTTAGTTCCCGCGAGATAAAGTTGATAAGCTTCTGCTAATTTCTCAGTATTTGCTTCGGCTATTGTGGGAATGCCACTTAGTTGATGTGCCGTCTGATTTGCGTAGGTAATTTGCCCGGTGGTGTCATGCACGGCTACTCCAATTGGCATAGCATTGATAAATTGAGTCAGCCGATTTTCGCGTTCTTTTACTTCTGTGTAGAGTTTAGCGTTAGTAAGTGCGATCGCCGCTTGTCCCGATAACAATTGCAAAATTTCCAGGCGATCGGGAGTAAAAGCTTGTGCGGTAAGGTTATTTTCGAGATAAACAATAGCAGCCAGTTGACCTTGATTCATCAAAGCCGCACACAAAATAGACTTGGGCTGACGTGCTTTGATGTAAGGGTCATTCGTAAAGTTACCTTCACGAGTGGCATCATTTAACACTAAATTTTCTTGGGTTCGAGCGACATAATTGATAATAGCTTCGGAAACTTCCTGGCAATTTTCAATCGGCTCAGATTGCAACACTGTTATCCGTTCATCATTAATTGCACCTTCAGCTTCAATCAGCAATTTTCCCTGGGTTTCTAAAATTAAATATCCTTTGTGAGCGCCGACATTTTCAATCAAAATTTTCATCAATCTGGAGAGTAATTTATCCTGTACAATTTCCCCAGCAATTGCCTCGGAAGCTTTCATGACTGTAGCGATATCCAAGGAAGAACTAGAACGGCTACCCGTAGTTGATGTAGTGGTTGAAATGTTTTTCTTTGTAGGTAGATCGAGCGTAAATAATTGCGGATATCGCGTTTCTAAATCTTTAACTTTAGCCACGGCACCCCAGAGTTGATAGCAGTAACGAGCTTCCTGCATATAAGCTTTGGCTGTTAATTCTTT
The DNA here is from genome assembly GCF_036700475.1 of Microcoleus sp. T2B6. Taxonomy (NCBI): domain Bacteria; kingdom Bacillati; phylum Cyanobacteriota; class Cyanophyceae; order Oscillatoriales; family Microcoleaceae; genus Microcoleus; species Microcoleus sp. T2B6. The sequence goes on from NZ_JAUBOZ010000028.1 coordinate 30,931, forward strand.
CCCCCTATATAAATAGAACTTGCCTGCGAGTTCGTAAGCGAGGGCGGCTTCGTGGATGTACTCGTTTTCTTTGGCAAGGGAAATTGCGAGATCGTAATAGTCGATCGCTTCCACAACTTGCCCCAAAACTCGCGCTTTTTCAGCTTCAACTAGATAAAATTTATGTAAGTAATTCATGGGAGCGTGATGCGCCCATACCTGCATTTTTTCTTGATTAGCATTAACCCGCTTGAGAGCATTTTCTTTTTCAAAATTTGAATAATCAGCAAATACACTTAAATGCGCTAGAGCATCATAAAAATGGAAGATAGGTATAGCTGCCATTCCCATCACACCATCTAAATATGGTTCTGCAACTACTGCATTTTTAGCAGCTTCATGGGAATTTCCAAACAAATAGCACAATATCAACTTATTTAGATAAAGCAATAAAAGTCCTTGTCTATCGCTCAATTCTAGCTGAAGTGGCTGAAGTGGTAGAAATTTCTCTTCGTTATAAAACTCTCCTATTAGCTGAGTTGGATTGTCAGCCTTACCTAATAAGTTAAAAATAATTTGTAAATACATGGCTAACCAAGTCAAGCAAGTATTGTTTTTTTTATTGGTCGGTATTTCATAAAAATAAATTAACTCTTTTCCTAAGTCTTTAAGTTCACATCCTACTGAGTAGGCATTAAAACAATAATCAAAAGTAGAATAACCAATAAAATCTATATTCCCTGTTTCAACAGCGCAGAAATAAGCCTCTTTTAAAATTGATAAGCTTCCCTTAAGATGCTTTTTCCAATGCAATATATGATTGCCAAATATATCTAAAACTCCAGCCTTCAGGTAATCGGCATTTAATTTTTCTACTAACCTTAAACCTAATCTTCCATATTTATAGCCACTTTCAATATCTTGTATAGTTGTACACAATATGACTCCGTAACTTGCGTAAGCAAAACTAGACTTAGGAGCATTGCCAAATTTAATAGATAAATCAATCTGTGTTAACACAAGTGGCACTAATAATTCTGGAATACCTATATAGCCGATCCCTATCATTCCTCCCAGAATCGACATAGCTGCTAGAGATTCTGGATCGGTCATTTTGGGCAGGTTAATTAAGTTGTAAGGTTCCGCTTTTATATATATGTTATTTGGAGATTTTGGCCAAAGAACTCCTAGCAAATGTAGCACTTTTAATCCAAGGTTAAACCCTTCTTTAAACTTGCTTTTTTTTATGCAATTTTCAATCTTCAACTCATATATTGGGACTTGCTCTAGAACAGTTTTAGCATTTTCTAGGACAAGGTTAGCTAAAGCTTCCATTTGCTCAAAATTCCCCAAACGGTAGGCTACCTGTGCGGCTTCTTGATGTAGTTGCAAGCTGAGGTGGTATTGCAGCAGCCAAGTGTTTCCTGTCAGCAAATTTATCCCTGTTTGCAGATAGTTAAAAGCTGGCTGATAAGCCGTTGATGCTTTAGCCTTTTGACCTGCTATTAGGTTTAATTCTGCCAGTTCATATTTTTCTTCATGATAAACAATTAACTCTAAGCCGAAATTTAATTGATTAACAATATCAAATATTTTTTCGTCTCGCTTGTCGATGGGAGTATTTTGCAGCAGTAGTTGTCCTATTTGTTTGTGGACGATCGGCTTATCCTGTTCATCAATCAGGGAACAAGCGGCTTGCTGAATTCTGTCATGAACAAACTTGTATTCGATGGATTGGCTACTGGGTAATTTTCCGGCAATTTCTAATTCCACATCTCCCATATTCCCCAGCAACACGACTAAATTCTCAGCAACTGCTGCGTACAAATCCTCCGCCGTTTGTCCCACAGATTTTTCGCAAAGTGAGGCGAGGGTTTTCAAATCGAATTGATTGCCAATGCAGGCTGCTATCTTTAACGTTTCCTGCGTATTATCGGGCAGTTGTTGAATTTTGCTAGCCATCAACTCGACAACATTATCAGTGAAATTCCTCGCTTTAATTTCCTCTAAATCCCACTGCCAACTCCCCTGTCTCCCCTCTTGGTAAGGCTGGGCTGCTTCATTCTCTTGTAGCGGCAATCCCCCCGTCGTTGCCGCGATATCTGAAACCCCTACCCCATCGTCTATGGGCTGGGCGGGCACGGGGGCACCGCCCCTACAAAACCCTGGTTTTTCGTAGGGGCAATCCCCCCGTGGTTGCCCCGAAACAGCCCTGGGGGTAAAGTCAAATTGTAACAGTCCTTCTGTATAAAGCGATTTGAGAAATTCATTCATAAAGAAAGGATTCCCGCCCGTCTTGAAAAACACTAACTCGGCAAGGGATTTGACTCTTGCTTCCGGGCAATTCAGGGCATCAGAAATCAGTTGAGTAACAGAGGATAACTCCAAAGGTGACAGGAAAATGCGATCGACTTTTGCCCCATTTTTGACAATCTCTTCAATTGTTAGCATTAACGGATGAGCCGCAGAAACTTCGTTATCCCGATAAGCCCCAATTAAAAACAGTCCCGCTGGCGAAGCATTCATCAGCAGTTGCATCAGTTTCAGAGATGCGCCGTCAGCCCACTGCAAATCATCGATAAATATTGTCAGAGGATGTTCGGGTTTGGTAAAGACTTTAATGAAGTTTTGAAACACAAAATTAAAGCGATTTTCCGCTTCAGCCGCACCCAATTCTGGCGGCGGGGGTTGCTTGCCGATAATTAATTCAATTTCGGGAATTACGTCAATAATAACTTGACCGTTAATTCCCAATGCGTCTAATAACTTTTCCCGCCATTCTGTGAGATTGGCTTCGCTTTCTGCTAACAGTTGTTTGGCTAAATCCTGAAAAGCATTGACAATGGCGCTGTAAGGAATATTGCGCTGATATTGGTCAAATTTGCCGGAGATAAAATAACCGCGATGTTGAGTAATCGGTTTGTATAATTCTTGCACCAAAGCTGATTTGCCGATACCAGAATATCCCGAAATCAGCATCATTGAGCTTGTGGCACAGGCA